>CAZAVC010000412.1:0-2401 GCA_964488265.1 uncultured Fimbriimonas sp. | reverse complement strand
TTAGATCCAAGTATGAACCATCGCCCAAATATCTTCGCCTGATTCCGGAAGGCTGATCTCCACTGTACGAGCCCCTTCCTCCCCCGAAACAAAGTTGATCGAAATGTCGATGGTCTGGTTCGAATCCCAAGGAAAATCGGCCCGATCCGGCCATTCAATGAACGAGACGCGATCATCAAGTTCATCCTCTAAGCCCAAACCAAGCACCGATTCCACCCGGTAAAGATCGGCGTGGAGAACTGGCGGGGTCGTTTCGTAGAGATGGATCAGAGAAAACGTCGGACTCCGTACTTCACCGTTGTGGCCGATCCCACGGAGAAATCCACGCACGAATGTGGTTTTGCCCGCTCCTAAAGGTCCCCGAAGAAGGACGACATCGCCGGGCTGTACCCCCTCCGCCAACCGAGCCGCGAACGCTTGCAAAGCGGACTCATTCGCACAGTTCAGAATCGCGGATCGACGTTTCATGGGCTCCTTTGGCTTAGTTTACGAATCTTCAGTGATCCGCACTGCTAAAGAGTGGGAAGAGGGTTTAGTGAAGTTTGATGAGATATATCCGTGAATCAGCGGAAAGTTTGGTCCAAACTGAAAATGACATGTCTTCTAATGCTTCCCCCATCGCTTCCCACGCAGACCGCCGAAATTGGCAGTCGGACGGTCGTCCGATCCCCAAGATCGAAGATGGCCTGCGCTATCTCATTGGTGGTGAGATTAGGGAGTGGTCGGGCGATCAACAAGACGTAAAGTCGTGCCTTTTCTTCGATTGGAACGGGGGCATCGTTAGACCCTCCCTTGGTCCGGCTCCCCTGCTCGATGAAAGCGAAGCGCTTCAGGCCCTTGAAGCGGCCCAAGCAGCTTGGGATCACGGAAAAGGGAAGTGGCCCACCATGACCGTTGCCGAACGGATTCATGCCGTGGAAGAGTTTACGGCTCGCATGAAGGCTGTTCGAGAAACGGTTGTCGAGCGCATGATGTGGGAGATTGGCAAGACTCAAGCCGATTCCTATAAAGAGTTCGACCGTACGGTTCAGTACATCGAAGATTCGGTGCAAGCCCTCAAGGTTCTCGATCGAAACAATAGTGGTTTCAGCATCGAGAACGGCTTCCTTGCGCAAGTGCGAAGGTCTCCATTTGGACCGACTCTTTGCATGGGTCCCTACAACTATCCGCTCAACGAGACGTTCACAACCTTGCTGCCTGCAATCCTGATGGGCAACCCGGTGATCAGCAAACTCCCGCGATTCGGTCAACTGTTGAACAACCCGCTCCTTGAGGCTTTCCGAGACAGTTTCCCTCCCGGAGTCGTCAACATCATCAACGGACGAGGCGGCACGATCATTCCCCCGATCATTCAGTCTGGCGGTATCGAACTGCTGGCGTTCATCGGCAGCAGCAAGACCGCTGACAAGCTGAAGCAGTACCACCCTCAACCGCACCGATTCAAATGCGTCCTTTCGCTCGATGCCAAGAACCTAGCGGTTGTTCTTCCCGATGCAGATATGAAGGTCGCGGTACCGCAGATCATTGCGGGAGCCCTTGGCTTCAATGGTCAGAGATGTACCGCTCTGAAGATCATTTACGTTCACAAGTCTCGCCGCGAAGAGCTGATTACGCTTCTTGGAGAGGCGATTTCGAAGATGAAAGCGGGGCTGCCCTGGGCTCCGGGTGTCCAACTCACGCCCGTTGCCGATATCGAAGCGGTCAACTGGTTCCGCTCTCTAATCGACGAGGCGGAAGAGATGGGCGCGAAGGTGATGAACGAGGGTGGCGGCGAGTTCGTGGAGAATTTCATGCATCCCGCGATCGTGTTCCCAGTCACCAAGGAGATGCGTCTGTTCACGGTCGAGCAGTTCGGTCCGATCATCCCGATCGCCGAATACGAGGATGTCTCGGAGGTAATGGAGTACGCGGTTGAGTCGGAGTTTGGCCAACAGGTGAGCCTTTTCGGGAACGACCCCGTGGTTCTCGGCCCGATGATCGACGCCCTGGTGAACCAGGTTTCACGGGTCAACTTGAATACTCAGTGTCAACGAGGTCCCGACTCGTTCCCGTTCACGGGGCGAAAAGCTTCTGCAGAAGGAACCCTTTCGGTTGCCGATGCTCTGAAGCGATTCTCGATCCGAACTCTTGTGGCAACGGACTATTCGGAGCAGAATCGCGAACTCGTCAACGAGATCCTGAAGAGTCGGTCCAGCAATTTCCTTCGAACGGACTTCATGTTCTAGGCTCTCCCGCATCCGCGACACCTAACGGGTTTTGGGGTTGTCAACGAACGACCCCAAGACCGGTATCGACCGTACCAATTGGACCTGCAAAACGAAAAACCTTGTAGGGTTGCCGGTAGATTGCCTCCAGATTTGTTCAATAAGCCACGTGGGGATGGCTAAGACACTTCGTCAAG
>CAZAVC010000411.1:0-2402 GCA_964488265.1 uncultured Fimbriimonas sp. | reverse complement strand
AACACGGGGGACAGCACTTACTGGACCTGTATGGTGGACGCCTTCTCGCGCCTGAACACTCCGATCGAACTCCTACTCTTTTCGAACTCGCTTCGACCGCCAAAAGTTCCAACCGGAATCACCAACTACCGCTGGATGCACGTCCCTGCCGCGAAATCACGGTGGTGGAGCCTGGTGAAGTTCCCCCTAGCGGTTCGGAAAATGAAGCTTGCGGGCGCTCACACCCAGTATTCCGTAAGCCCTTTGCTCGGATCGAAGTGCGTTTCCACCATCCACGACATGTCAGTTTTTGTCGGACCGGAATGGTTCCCGCAACGAGATCGAGAAATCCTAACGCGAACCATCCCAGCCGCTTGTCAGCAAGCCAAACGCATCATCACCGTCAGTGAAACCTCGGCGGCAGAGATCGTTCGGTATGTCCCCGATGCGGCGGGCAAAGTTCGTGTCACTCCCAACGCTTGTCCGCCGTGGATCCGTCCGATCGACCCCGTACGAGCCGCCACGCGAAGATTGGAACTGGGCGTTCCGGAACATTACGTCCTCACGGTCGGAACGCGTTGGGCGCGAAAGAACATGGACCTAGCCGTCCAAACTGCCGATCTACTTCCAAAGCACCTCCCCCATCGCTTGGTGATCACGGGCAAACCCGGCGAGGGTCGCGCCGCCTTGGGTGCACGAGGTCTTGCGACGGGATACGTCGATGAAGAAGCCCTCTGTGCGCTTTACATGGGTGCTTCCGCCTATCTAGCGCCATCGAGACACGAGGGATTCGGCATTCCCACCCTCGAAGCCATGAAATGCGGAACGCCCGTCATGGTGGGTCTCGGCGGAGCATTTCCAGAGGTGGTTGCTCAAGCGGGAATCGTGATGAAGACTTTTGATCCTGCAGATTGGGCTGCCAAATTGGCCGAGTTACTTGGCGATCCTGGCGAACAATCCCGCCTTATCGAAGCCGGATATAAGAGAGAAGCCGCTTTTACTTGGGACGCGTCCGCCAAACTTACCGAAGAAGTTTATCGAGAGGCTTTTGAATGATCGACCCCAAACTGCTTTCCGTATTGGCAAATCCAAATCACCCAGACCGTCCTCCGTTAAAGCAAGTAGGGAACTATCTGGTCTGCACGATCACGGGCGCAGGATTCCCGATCGTCCAGGGGATCCCGCACCTCCTTCCCGAAAATGAAATCTCGCCGGACGACATGAAGAAGTTGCTCGCAGAAGCCACCGATTCGGGAACCATGTAAACTCGAAGCCGGTAAGCGAGGCGATCCCTTGTTTGCGGTAGTGAACCTATGGAGAACACAGACCTCAAAGTATTGGTCTTGCACGGCCCAAACCTTAACATGACTGGATTTCGGGAGCCGGACGTGTACGGAAAGAAGCCGCTCCAAGAGATCGATGAAGAGATTCGTGAGTCAGCAAAATCGCTTGGCATTGAGGTTCGAATCCTTCAATCCAACAGTGAGGGCATCCTCATCGACACCATTCAAGAGCACCGAAAGTGGGCCGATGGAATCGTCATCAATCCCGGCGGTTTGACCCACTACTCCATCTCCCTGCGAGACGCCTTGATGTCCGTTCGCCTTCCCGTCGTGGAAGTCCACCTGAGCAACGTTCACGCACGGGAAGAGTTTCGACGCCACAGCGTGATTAGTCCGATCACCGTTGGGCAAATCGTGGGCTTTGGTGGAACGGGCTACCGACTCGCCCTTCAAGCATTGCTGAACCTAAATAAGGAAGTCGTATGACAAAACTGGAACGCTTGCAACAAGTCGCCCGAGAAGCGGGCCTGGAATGGGTGATGGTGAGCGAAGCCATTAACGTGCGATGGCTCACGGGCTTCACCGGATCGTTTGGTTACGCCATTGTGCGTGCCGAGCCCAAAGAAGGACACAACGGATTCTTTGTGACCGATAGTCGGTACACCATCCAAGCCAAGCAGCAGATTCATGACTTGGAGACCCTCTGGTTCGCCTCTCCGGTTCGGCTCGAAGGCTTCCTCGCGGACCTCTTTGCCGAGCACAAAATTGGTCGAATTGGCTTCGAGAGCACCGTCTCCTTTGCCACCCATCAGACATGGAAGGCAAAGTTTGCCAATAGCGAACTCGTTCCACTTGGATCCAAGGTCACCGACCTTCGCATGATCAAGTCGGAGGAAGAAATTGGGAAGATTCACGAAGCCTGCAAGCTCACCGACGCCTGCTTCGATCGACTGACACAACTGATTCAGCCCGGAATGACCGAGTTCGATCTCCAACTCGAACTCGAGTTCTTCATTCGACGCCACCGAGCCGAACTCGCTTTCGAACCGATCGTCGTCTCCGGCGCCAACAGCGCTCGACCGCATGGAAAAGCAACCGACAAGCCCCTCGAATCCGGTGACTTCCTCACCCTCGATTTTG
>CAZAVC010000410.1:0-2413 GCA_964488265.1 uncultured Fimbriimonas sp. | reverse complement strand
GGGTACTCACGGTTCTGCTCATCGGCGGGGTCGCGATTCTACTGCACAAGCTGAAGCTCCTTACCCGGCCCAGTGAGGACGCAATCTTGGCGGCCACCTTTTGGCTCGGATGGATCGGAACCGTGGGAATGCTTCTTTCCGATCCTGTGTTTTCCCTTTTCTCTCCGGCGGCACGACCATGGTCGGTACCGTGGCCGAGCGAGTTCACCGCCGCCTTGGTCGGCTACTCGTGCTTGATTCCGCTTTCGCGGCCCGTGTGGTCCCCAACGAGGTTAGGTTTCACCATCGGTCTTGGTGGATTTGTGATCGCTAAGTTAGCGAGCATCTACTCGCAGTCTCCCGCGCTTCTAGCAACTATTTGCGCGTTCACGATCCTCGCTTGGCTGTGTGCAACGGGCATTCGCATTCGGGCCACCCTTGTTGTATTGGTAGCGAACCCGTTTGTCCTCGTCCAGCTAACTCAAGGGCAGTGGACAATCTCGAAGTTCGGAGCGCAACTTGCTTCGACTTCAGAGCGCGCAACCGATTTCTTTCAGGTTGTTCCCGGCTTAGGAGCTTGGAGCGTTCTGCTTGTTGTTTGCGTCCTTGCCGGACTGGCACTCTTCTCCAGCGCCTACTCTGGATACCGATTAAGACGAACCGCCTTTGGTCGTGCAAACCTTAGATGGGTCCAAACCACCTTTCTCGCGCTCTTGGGACTGACTCTTACCGAGCCAAGCTGGATCGGTCTTGGAGGAACGTTCCTTATGGTGACCGTCCCTCCAATTCTCGCCCTAGGAGCCCACGAACCCGAACTGTTCTAAGGATCGGGCTAGAACTTCAAGTATTTCTGAAGGTTCGTGCGTTGTTCAGGGGTGGCAAACGGGCTCACTTGAATCCGGTAATCCCCCGCGACATATCGCCGACCCGCGATGGTGAGAGTTAGCTCCTCCGAGCCCCGGCGGACCTGGAGCACCATATCGTCGGCTCTCGCCGTACCGGAAACGATCTGATCTCCTGGCTTGAGCCCCGAGTCCTTGATAGACGGACCGATCGAAAGCACCTTGGATTCCAAATCCAGCGTAAACCAAGGGTCAAGATAAGACTTTCCAGGCTCGATCAGACGCAGTCCAAAATGATCCAACACCGAGTAGTCTAACTCGTCTGGCGTCTCGATCATGCTGTTTAGCTTCTTCGTGAGGTTCACCCCTGCGATCTCATTGATGGCAGTGATGAGCTGCTTTTCGCTGAATCCTGAATTTGGGAGTCTATGCTCCTTGTACAGCTTTCGGAAAAGGTCGTCCAGAGAACGAGCCCCGTTGGAAGCGCGACGGATCTCCAAGTCTAGGAGGAATCCCATGACTAACCCTTTGTTGTAGTAAGAGAGGTCATCTACGCCGAATCCGCCATTCTCCCATGCTTTCCGACCCGCGTCGGCAACAGATAGCTTAAGGCGAGTTTTGCTCATCTGAAGCGTTTCAATCTCGTTCGCCATCTCTTCAATGAGCCACGAAGCGGGACGGAGTCCCGATTGGTACGTGTGGACCTTTGCGTAGTAGTCGGTTACGCCTTCCGCGAACCAGAGAGAACCCGTTCGGACGGGTTGGGTGTAGTCAAAGGGTCCAAGCACGTCCGGGCGAATCTGCTTTACGTTCCAGGTGTGGAAGAACTCGTGAGCAATCAGGTCATCCATGCCGAGCACTTGGGCGTTTGGCGTTGCCAGAACTGTGCTCGCACGGTGTTCGAGCCCGCCTCCAAAGTCCCCTACTTCGAGGTGGACGATGTAGACGTAACGCTTGAAGGGATACTCTCCAAACATCTTCTTTGCGGGAATGGAGAGCTTTCGGAATCTTTCCGTTTCTTCATCGACCAGGCAACGAATTCGCTCCCCAGCGACCCAGATCACTTCGAATGGGGTGCCGTCCACTTGGAACGTCTTGCGAATAAAGCGTCCAAGTTGGATGGGGTGGTCAATGAACTCATCGTAGTCAGCCGCAGCATAGACGCCTGCGTTGGAGTCCATTCCCGTCGCGATATCCCATCCTCCGGGAAGATTGAACGTGACTCGATGACTCTCCTTCTCTCGACCCAGAACGTGGACAAATGCCGCCGGACCGTTCAAAAACGCCGAATACTCGCGCACGTGCACGCCAAAGAATCCAAGGCCCGCATCGGTACCACGAACGCGATACTGGAACGAGATCGGAGTCTTCTTAGGGTTCTGAACTTCCCAAGCCCGCTTCTCTCGAAGGAACGACATCTTAAGTGCTCGCCCGGAGGGATCCAGCGCGCGAACGTCGTACATCGAGTTTTGGTAGTTGAGGATGAAATAGAAACCTGGGCACCAAGCGGGAATGCGGAAGGTCTCTTTCTCTTTGGCGTTGGGGAAGGTGACACCCACTCGAACCGCCCGGGCTGTCGGTTCAACCGCGAC
>CAZAVC010000409.1:0-2432 GCA_964488265.1 uncultured Fimbriimonas sp. | reverse complement strand
TGTTGTGGTCGGCCCCGAAGATCCGCTGGTTCTTGGACTTGCCGATATGCTCCGATCGCAGGGTATTCCGACCTTTGGTCCCGGCTCTGAGGGCGCCCGCTTAGAGGGCTCTAAGGCGTTCTCCAAGGCGATCATGGAAGAAGCGGGTGTACCTACCGCCGAAGGCAGATCGTTCACAGATGCGGGTTCCGCCAAAGATTACATTCGCTCCAAGTGGGATTCGGGTCGGAAAGTGGTGATCAAAGCGAGCGGAAACGCTCTCGGAAAGGGAGTAATCGTCGCCGAAACGCTTGAGGAAGCGATTCAGGCGGTGGACGATTTGAAAGCTCTGGGTGAAGCCGGAGAGACCCTGGTGGTGGAGGATCGGCTCTTCGGTCGCGAGTTCAGCCTGCTCACCTTAGTCAATGGATCAGAGATCTTCAGCCTTCCGGTCGCGCAAGATTACAAGCGAATCTTTGATGGGGATCAGGGTCCGAACACGGGCGGCATGGGCACCTTCTCTCCCGTTCCATGGATCAAGCCGGAGTGGGTGATCGCCTCCGAAGAGACGATCGTGAAGCCCGCGATCCAGGCTCTCAAGGCGAAGGGGATCGACTATCGTGGTGTTCTGTTCAGCGGCATCATGGTGGAAGACGATGCCGTCTACTGCTTGGAATACAACGTGCGTTTTGGCGACCCCGAGACCCAATCAGTGATGAATCGCATCGCCGGGGGCTTGAGCCAGGCACTTCTCGCTTGTGCCAAAGGCGAACCCATTCCCGCAATTCCGGTTCTGGATAACGCCGTCTGCACGGTCGTAGTCGCTTCGGAGGGGTATCCCGGAACGGTGGTGAAGGGTCGAGAAATTTCGTTGGGCCGCATTCCGGAGAACGTGACCGTTTATCATGCTGGAACCTCTCAGCCTGAAAAGTTGGTTACCTCTGGCGGAAGGGTACTAGGTGTTACCGCAACCGCGACGAGTCTTTCAGACGCACGGCGTTTAGCTTACGAGGGCGTCTCGCAGGTGTGCTTCGAAGGAATGCAGTTTCGTTCAGATATCGCCCAGAAGGTAGACCTTTAGGGCAGTTCGAGGGTCTTGGTCATCTTGCAATGAGGGATCCCGACTTCTTCGAAGGGTTCACCGACAACGGTGTATCCCAGGCTTAGATAGAAGGGCACCGCTGAGTCTCGGGCGTGAAGGGCAACACTGTCATAGCCTCTCGACTTTGCGTCTCTCTCGCAAGCGAGCATGATTTTGCGCCCCAACCCTTGACCCTGCTTTGAATCTGCGACCGCAACTTGCCTCACTTTGACCGGTTCCTCTTGCGAGTGCGGCCACACAACGGTTGCCGAAGCAACGATCTCGCCCGAATCACTCATCACCCAGTGTGTCTGCGACTCCTCCAGTGCGAGTTCCGCACCCGTGAAGTCAAGGCCCAGCGGGAAACGAAGCACTTCTCGACGAAGTTGGACGGCCGCCCAATAGATCGGGCTATTGAACTTCGCTTCCTGGGCTTCCATCACGCTTCCCTATTTTTTGGGCCTACTCCTTGGGCCTACTTCTTTGGCGGCGACTTCTTTGTGGCAGCTTTCTTAGGGGCAGCCTTCTTCGCCGTTGCCTTCTTAGCCGGGGCCTTCTTCGCCGTTGCGGGTTTTGCGGAAGAAGCTTTCGCTGGGGCAGCCTTCGCGGATCGCCCAGTTGCTCGACCGGCTCTGGGAACAGAGGGTCCTGCTTCGCGCTTCTTGGCGAGAAGGTTTTGCGCCTGCTCCGCCGAGAGAGTCGTCGGGTCGACACCGCGCGGGATGGTCGCGTTCACTTCGCCATCGGTCACGTACGGACCAAAACGCCCTGGCAAAACACGAACGGGACCTGCGCAGCCCTCAAGTTCACCGAGTTCCAGAAGCGGGCCTGCGGCTTTGCGCTGAGGTCGACCCTTGGGCTGGTTGAGAATCTCCACTGCCTCATCTACGGTGAGCGTGCCACCCTTGCGCCAATCCTCGACATTGCGAATCTCGGCTCCAGACTCGATATAGGGACCGTACCGACCGATCCTAAAGACGATCGGCGCCTTCGTTTGCGGGTGCTTGCCAATCTCTTTCGGGAAGGAGCAGATCATCGCCAAGTCTTCCTGCGAAAGTTGTCGCGGGTTGACGTCGCTCGGGAGAGAAATCCAGGTCGGCTTATCCTTTCGCTCGATCTCCTCGGCGGTTCGTTCGACCTCCAGGTAAAAGCCGTTTCGGCTCTTGAGCAGGAGGTTTCGCCCCGTTTCAGGGTGCGTTCCAAGAACTTCAGAGCTCGAAGACTTCGAACCCAAGAGTTCGATCGCTTTTTCCACCGTTAGGTCGGCGGGTGCCAGATCGTCGGGAATGTTGGCGTACTGCTTCTTCTCTTGATCGCCAAGCTGGATGAAGGATCCGCCGTCTCGTCCGGTTCGAACCACGATGGGTTCGCC
>CAZAVC010000408.1:0-2437 GCA_964488265.1 uncultured Fimbriimonas sp. | reverse complement strand
AAAAAACATGTTTAAAGTTCGTTCGTTGAAGCACCGCTTGGTGCTCATGTTCCTAGCCTTTGGCTTGGTACCCCTCATCATTGCCACCTTCGTTGCGCTTGGAAATATTGGTCAACTCACGAAACAGAGAGAAGAGAGCCTCCAGTCTCAGTCTCAAACCGTCGTGAGTCGGATCGAGCGAAACCTTTTTGAACGATACGGTGACGTTCAGGCTTTTGGACTGAACGATGTTGTCAAAGACTCGGCAAGTTGGTATAAGCCGACCGCTGATAACGCTATCGCCGCCGCCATGAACAAGTACATGGTGAATTACAGCCCCGTCTATCGCCTCATGATGATGGTCGATTTGAAAGGGCGTGTTGTTGCCGTAAACGGCATCGACTTCGAAGGGAATGCCGTCAACACAAAGTCGCTTTACAAGAAGAGTTTTGCGAACTCGGAATGGTTCAAGAACTGCCTTGCAGGCAAGTTCGTTGAAACAGAGAAGCTCACCGGAACTTGGGTAGACGAACCCGCGGAATTCGCGGACCTGGATCAGATTTTCAAGAACGATGTGGGTGCTCTCATGGCGTTCAGCGCCCCAGTAAAGGACGCCAACGGCAAGGTTATCGGCGTCTGGCGAAACTACGCTCGAATGGCGGTTGTGGAGAACATCCTCGCCGAGGGTCACGAAGAAATGACCCAGGCAGGCATGAAGTCGCCCGTGCTCACGTTGATTGACTCGAAGGGTTTGATTCTTGACCGTTACATGGTGGATGCCGGTACCCAAAAACCCGTAGAGAGCAACGAAACTAAATTTGCAGCCGCTAACCTTGTTGAAAAGGGAGATCCTGGTGCAAAGGCTGCGATTTCAGGAAAATCCGGGACCTCGGTCTACAAAGACGCTTCCGGAACCGAAGTCGCCGTGGGTTACACCCACTCTAAGGGTGCTCTGGGATATCCGGGGCTCAAGTGGAGCGTTCTTGTCTCCGATTCCGCAAGTGACTTCTTTGCCACTTCCAACGCCGCCCGCGCTCAACTGATGTTCTTGATGTTGGTGACCGTCGGCATCATCTTGTTCAGCGCCGTCATGATCGCCAAATCGATCACGAAGCCAATCACCGAGATGGCAGGTGCGCTTGACCATCTTCAGAAAGGCAATTTGGATGTAGAGATCACTTACACCAAAGACGATGAAATCGGCGGTCTTGCCAACGGCATGCGCTTCCTGATCTCCAAGATGAAGGAGTACACCGGATGGGCCAGCCGCATTGCGTCGGGCGATCTGCGACTCCGATTTGATGAACGCTCCGTAGCGGAAGAGGACGTGATGGGTCAAGCCATGCGAACCGTCGTTTCGAGCGTTGCCGGAACCATCAAGACGCTTCAAGAAGTGAGTGGAAAGGTCACCGATCTTTCAAAGATGTTGTCCGGTGCCGCTGGACAAATTGCGAACGCCTCCGAGTCGGTGGCGGATAGCGCCATCAACATTCAGCATGCATCCGGTGAAACGTCTAACGCTTCTTCCGAAGTCGCAAAGGCCTCCGAGCATCAGGCAATGCTGCTCAATCGGGTCATGAACGAAGTGAGCGAGATGGCGGAGTCCATTGAGTCGGCTACAACGGCCCTCACGGAAGTCAGTCAGGCAACGACACTTGCCGCAAAAACCGCCAACCAAGGTGGTCAGGCCGTTCAACAAACCCTTGACGGAATGGATCAGATCAAGAACCGCACCGCCACGGTTGCGAATCGTCTTGAGAACCTGAACGAGAAATCGGGGCAGATCGGAGCAATTGTCAATCTCATCGACGAAATTGCGGGTCAAACCAATCTCCTTGCCTTGAACGCCGCCATTGAGGCGGCTCGAGCCGGAGAGCATGGACGCGGTTTTGCTGTTGTTGCCGATGAGGTCCGAAAGCTCGCCGAAAGGTGCGCCGCTGCTACCCGCGATATCGCCTCCCTCATCGAGGAGATGCGAGGTCTGGTCGGCGAGTCGAGTTCTGCCATGTCGGAGGCCAACGATGCCGTCGATAGCGGCGTGAAGCTCTCGTCTTCGGCGAAGGAGTCGCTCGCAAGCATTCTCGAGCAAGTTCAGGCTCTCTCCGAGCCCGTGAAGCGAGTCGAGAATCGAATGGGCCGCGTAGATGCCTTGTCGCACGGAGTAAAGAGTTCTGTCGAGCAAGCCGCCGCCGCCGCCGAGGAGAATGCTGCCGCTGCCCAAGAAATGTCTGCGACGACTAACGAGGTGGCGAATCAAGTGGAGAGCGTCAGCACCTCCGCGCAACAGCAGATGGCTGCAACCGAAGAACTCACCGCTCAGTCGGCTGAACTAAGCGAACTTGCTATCAAGATGCAAGAGCTTGCTGCAGAGTTCCGCCTGAAGGACGATGGGGCGAACCTAGCAACGACGCCGTCGTCGTTCAAAAAAGCCGCCTAACCTGTTCGGAAAAAAAGGTCC
>CAZAVC010000407.1:0-2440 GCA_964488265.1 uncultured Fimbriimonas sp. | reverse complement strand
TCTTGAGCGTAAGAGTTCAGAAAATGCGGGAGAATTAAGGTGATCAAGGAGCGGGAGTTCAATGCTCGCCGACTCTTCCTTCGAGCTACGGAGAATCTCGTTGATTGTTTCAAGTAGCGCTCGCGGGGGGTTTAAGGCAAACTCATTTAGTGCTGCATGAAGAGCTTTGTGGCACGAATATAGCAAGGACGAAGCAATCGTCTTGCCGCAACTATTTTTTCCGACGAAGACAGTAAGCGGTCGCAACACAAAGGAACCGCTTGAAATCGGCCCAATATTCTTTAAACTTACTCCGACATGGGGTCGCGAATTTGGTACCATCACGAATATCCTACTCGTGCCGACCCACAAAGTCAAGCATGAGCGAATGTTGAACGCCCCTCACAGTCTAGTGAGTCTGCACGAGCTCAAACCGATCGTGCAGGGTTCGCACCGCACGACTGGTATCCGCCTCGGGAATCAGGCAGCTCAGTGAGAAGTCCGAGTCCGACGTTTGGAGAACCGTGATCTGAGCGTCCTTGAGAGCCTTCAGGACGTTCAAGAACACACCCGCTTGTTGCATGTACTCGTGACCAACGAGCGACACCATCGTGCAGCCCTCAGTGAGCTCGGCTGGGATACGACGAACCTCGCCGAAGCCCTTGAGCAGTTCCACTTGCGTCTCCACCTCCGGCGACGCCTTACCGATTTGGACCACGTAGATGGTCTTCTCAGCGCCTTCACCAAGAGGCAGAACCAAGCCGTCCAAGACGTCTTGCACGATCGGGAATTGGTCCCGAGGAACCGCGAATCCGGTCGAGGTCGGCGAGAGGTTCAACATATAAAGCTGAACGCCGTACTTCTCGAGCGTGGCGTAAAGATGACCCTCGAGTTCGGCCCGGTGAGTACCCGTGGAGGCACCCAGGTCGAACATCATGTAGACCAGTTTGCCGGTGTGAGTGACGCCCGTGAGTCGGCGCCCCGGGACCTGCTCGCGGGGGACAATTTCGGTGCCTTCATCGTCGCTGAAGGTGTTCTTGACCCAAAGCGGGATGCCGTACTTCATGGCGATCTCTGCCGCTCGTGGGTGAACGACCTTGGCGCCAAGGTGAGCGATCTCTGCCACCTCGTCGTAAGAAACTTTACGCAGGGTAGGAGCCTGTTTCACCGCATCAGGGTCGGCGGTCTTCACGCCGTCCACGTCGGTGTAAATCTCAACCGCTTCCGCCTTCATGGCCGCGCCGACTGCCGAAGCCGTTGTGTCGGATCCACCACGACCAAGGGTCGTAAGCTCGCCGCCCGGAAGCTCTGGATACGGCACAAAAACCCCTTGAAAGCCGCAAACCACCGGAATCTTGCCTTCGTCCAAGGCTCGGAACATGGCAAGCGGATTGATGCTAGCAATTCGCGCATTGCCGTAAACACCATCGGTTCGAATCCCAGCCTGACCGCCGCGCAGCGCCATGGCGGAATGCCCAAGCGACTTAAGCGTGTGAGCAAAAACGACCGCTGAAAGAATCTCGCCGCACGCGATGAGAAGGTCTAGCTCGCGTTGATCCGGATCGATGTCTTCGTCGATATCGTAAAGAAGATTGATTAGGGTGTCGGTGGCATAGGGCATCCCTTTGCGACCGATTGCGCTCACAACAACCACGGGCTCGATGCCCTTTTCTCGGGCAGAAACCACGCGCATGGCGGCCTGCAAACGGGCTTCCGGAGTGGCAACACTGGTGCCACCGAACTTCATGACTCTTACTCGGCGGTTTCGTTCAGACATGAGCCACACCTCCAACAAACTCGGTTCCGGTTGCTTGAATCTCGTTCTCGATCTCAGCTTCCAAACTCGTTTCGAAAGCTAGGGCGTCGCTGTGCGCCATCACCAGCAGCATACGGTCGTGCATATCCGTCACGTGCTCTACCGGAGCCCCCGTTCGAATCGCTCGGCGAACGATGCCCGCAATCATGCCCTCTTCGTCGCGCATGTTCACCGCGTGTACCAGCACAATCGCCCGATCTTGAACCAGGTCGAAATCGCAATCGAGCCCGCTGAATGCCACCCGAATCCGGTCGGCTGAATCTTGGCTGACCAAGAAGGAGAGCCCGGTGTTGGACATCTTGAGGAAGTCGATGGAGACGTGAACCTTCTCCACCGCATCAAGAACCGCCATGCGGCCGTCTACCAAGTCGCCAGGCACGCGCGTTACGTGCACCTGGGTAAAGCCGGGACGAACTTCAACGTCGCTGATGCCGCGTTTCTTTTCAAACGCGGTTTCCATGATCTGCGATGCGCCGTTGAGAGGGGAGTTGGGGGCCGGGGAGGGGGTCGCCATTGCCGTTGAGTTCTACGAGAAGCTCCGCCGGATTGCGCCGAAAACTCACTCTCTCACCTATGGCGTCACGCGTTGGCAAGGGAACGAGTCGTCCGGCTCAACGCTGAGCGGCCTTCTGTTCAGAAGGGTAC
>CAZAVC010000406.1:0-2449 GCA_964488265.1 uncultured Fimbriimonas sp. | reverse complement strand
CTCATGAAAGACCTCCCGATCATTCTTGCCCTCATGACGGTCATGGTGCTCCTGATCGCCCTGGCGCGGAAGGTGAAGATTCCGTACCCGATGTTCCTGGTGATCGCCGGAATCGGCATGGGATTCATCCCCGGGGTTCCGCATATAGAGGTCGAGCCGGAACTGGTGTTCCTCATCTTCCTTCCGCCCATTCTGGCTTCGGCGGCATTTTTCACCCCGCTCCGAGACTTCAAAAGGAACCTGCGATCGATCCTGCTGCTTGCGGTTGGGTTGGTCCTCTTTAGCACCTTAGCGGTGGGATGGACCCTGCATCAACTCATCCCCTCGCTCCCGTGGGCGGTGTGCTTTACCTTGGGGGCAATTGTTGCCCCGCCCGATGCCATCGCTGCCACCGCCGTTGCCGAACGCCTAGGATTGCCTCACCGCGTGGTCGTGATTCTGGAGGGAGAGAGCCTGGTGAACGATGCCAGCGCCCTTGTGGCGTACAAAATGGCGGTCGCCGCCGCGCTCACCGGCGTGTTTTCCCTAGGGAACGCCGTGGGTCAGTTCGTCATCGCTTCAGCGGGCGGAATCGCGATTGGTGTTGTGCTGGGCTGGCTGATTGTTTGGGTGGCGCCTCGAGTGAAAGACCCCGGCGTAGCGATCGTGCTCACCTTCCTCAATGCCATCGGTAGCTACGTCATTGCGGAAAAGCTGCACGTTTCCGGAGTTCTCGCCACGGTTTTCACCAGCCTGTACTTCGGTCAAAAGAGCAGTCAGGCTATGTCTCCCCAAACCCGGGTGGAAGGCGCGGCGGCTTGGCAGATCGTGGTCTTCCTCATCAACGGCCTCGCTTTCTTGCTCATCGGGCTCCAGTTCCCAAGCATCGTGCGGGATCTCAATCGACCGCCCGCCGAACTTGCGCTGCTCTCATTTGCGGTGATCGGGGCGATGATTCTTTCTCGAATCCTTTGGCTCTTTCCGGCCGCGTATCTGCCTCGGTGGGCTTTCAAAAAGATTCGCGACAAAGACCCCTATCCTCCCGTGACCAACGTGTTCTTGGTGGGCTGGTCGGGCATGAGAGGCATTGTTTCCCTGGCGGCGGCCCTTGCCTTGCCAGAGAACTTTCCAGAGCGAGACCTCTTGGTGTTCCTCACCGTCATGGGCGTACTCGGCACACTTCTTGGGCAAGGGCTCTCGCTGCTGTACCTGGTCCCTCGTTTGCCGAAGCATGAGGATCACTCGCATCGCAAAGAAGAGGCGATGGCCCGGGTGAAGGCGACCATGGCGGGACTCCGAAAGCTCGAGGATCTCTCCAAACAAGATTGGGTGGAACCCGCTCACGTGGAGGTCTTCCGCAAACGGTACGACCAAATCCACCTGCAGTACGAGCACCGCATGAAAGGGAGCGAACATCCGGACGCGGAGAAGTTTACGTCGACTCTGCAGCGCATGAGAGAAGAACTCATCGATGCGGAAACCGCCGCTCTCGTGAGACTTCGGGATGACGGCGTGATCAACGACCAAACGCTGTGGCAGGTTCAGCGGGAGCTCGACCTCGAGCGGCTTGTCCGCGCCATGCGCACATAATCTCCCCCTCGCCCTTCCTCATCTGGAGGGGAGAGGGGGCAGGGGGGTGAGGGGTCCAGTGAAGCGCCTAATGTGGGGATCCGTAGACCACCCCTCCCAGGAGGGGAATTTCAATCTGTCCCCGACTACAAAACGTCCGCGCCGACCAGCGCGACGGGCTTCATCGCATCCAAAACCGCGCCGACTGAAACCCGAATATCTTGATTCCCGCTGACACAAACCGACGCCATGCGTCGAGTCGGCTCCACATAAACGCGGTGCATCGGACCCACGTGGTCTCGGAAACGGTGCGTGACCTCGTCCTCGTCTCGACCCCGCTCGTGCACGTCTCGATACAGCCGGCGAGAGAATCGAAGATCGGCCGGAGTGTCCACAAAAACGCGAACATCCGCAATCTCGTTCAGTTCCGGCCAGTACAGGGCGAAAATGCCCTCGACCAAGATGGCTTCCTTGGCCTCGATCGTTTCGCCGTAAACGCGCCGAGTATGGCGAGAAAAATCGTAAACGGGCTTCTCAATGGCTTCGCCGCGACGAAGGGCGATGAGATGGCGAACCAAAAGGTCGTGGTCGATCGCTTCGGGAGCGTCAAAATTCACACGCTCACGCTCTTCAAAAGTGAGGTGATCCAGCGGGCGGTAGTAGTCGTCAATCCGCAGAACGGCGGCGTCTAAGTGAAGCGCCAATGCGTCGGTCAGAGTCGATTTGCCCGAGCCCGTTCCGCCTGCAATGGTCATTACCGTTCTGTTCATCGGTCACCCCAATCTAGACCCAATCCCAGCGTTCGCCCGGTTAACGGCCCGTTAAATTGTATCCCCCTGAAACACCCCCATGCGCCCCATCTTTCTGACAGGGCACAACATTAAAAGGGACAGCGAGAAAG
>CAZAVC010000405.1:0-2455 GCA_964488265.1 uncultured Fimbriimonas sp. | reverse complement strand
ATCGAATCATGTCTACTCCATCGGTCATACTTACCCATATGCAATCTAGACGAGTTCTTGGACTTCTAGCGGTTTTGGCAATCGCGTCGTCGTCCTTTGCTCAGAATCCGGTGAAAATCCAAACCCCATGGGGCGAGGGTGGAATCGTTGATTTCTGGACAAACGTCGGCAGCTTTAAGATCGTCTCTCCCGGCGAAAAGAAGTGTTACGGCACCCTTGACATGACCTTTAACGGCACCGTTCTTGTGGTGGGGCTGGAAGGCACGCTCACAACGGGTGGATCGGTTCGTAAAGAGTACGAGAACAAGAAGTGGGAGCGCCAGGCTTACTTCGGAACGGGAAAAATTTCGATCAAAGGGCGCTGGACATCGATCCAGTTCTTTGGCAAGAACATGAGATCGCACTGGGAGGGCCTTGGAATTTGCCGACTTTACGGTGAGTTTGATAAGAACCTGGAGACGGGTTACTTCCAAATCAAGGGCGATCAGAAACTGCCTTGGATGCAGGGCGGAAACATGTTCGTCCTCCCCAGACCCGTTGAGACCATCGCCAAACCCCGAGTTCGAAAAGAAGGCTAAGGACATTCTGTAGAGGTGCTCACAAAGTCGTTTATCCATATCCCTGGGATTGGGGAAACGATGGAGAGGAGCCTATGGAAGCAGGGCGTTGATTCATGGCAAATCGCGATAGATAACTATCGCGATTTGTCGTTTGGAACGGTCGAACCTGATATCGCCCGTGACTTCTTGGTCCGGAGCCAGGATGCTCTCGACCGCCGCGAGTTCCAATTTTTCCGACAAGCGCTTGGACTCAAAGAGGCGTGGCGCGCTTATCCGCACTTTAAAGACAAGTGTGCGTTTCTCGATATCGAAACGGATGGTGGGAAAGGCGGAAACTCCGTGACGACTATCGGGGTCCACGACGTTCAAGGATTTCGTTGCTACATTCGAAATCAAAACCTAGAGTCGTTCCGTGACGCAATCAGCCACTACGAGATGATCGTCACGTTCTTTGGCGCGAGCTTTGACCTCCCGATGTTGCAAAAGCGGTTCCGTGGGATTCAGTTCGACCAAATTCACTTGGATCTTTGCCCAACCCTCCGACGAGTCGGGCTGACGGGTGGTCTCAAAAAGATTGAGAAGCAAGTCGGGATCGCACGTGGTGAAGACACTGATGGACTTACGGGTTACGAAGCGGTGCTTCTCTGGCGGCGATACGAACGCAATCGAGATGAGAGAGCGTTGCAAACGCTCATTGCCTATAACCGGGAAGATGTTGTGAACTTGGAGACTCTTGCGGACCTCGCCTACGACCGCTTGACCGAGATGGTTTACACCTCGGTCTTTGCGGAAGAGAGTCAGGAAAGCTCTGAAGAGACAGCAGAAAACGCTTCGATGGTCGACGCCAACTGAGCATCATCGAAATCGCCGTGCGTTACAAGGCGGAGGCGATTCGAAGCCACGGCGAAACAGGCGACTCCCTTCTCGGCAAGTTTGTCTTGCCAAACTGAGGCGGACGCCTCGGTGTAAACCAATACGATGTTCGTCTCCGTCTGATCGGGTTCGGTACAAATCCCCTTAAGCTCTCCGAGAGCAACCGCAAGTTGCTTGGCCCGAGCGTGATCTTCGGCGAGGCGACTGATGTTCTCGCGAAGTGCCACCAATCCGCACGCAGCAAGAATGCCCGACTGCCTCATTCCGCCACCCATCCGCTTGCGCCAGAACTTGGCACGCTCGATAAACTCGGTGGGACCGCAAAGAACTGAACCGATTGGAGCTCGAAGGCCCTTGCTGAGACAGAAGTTCACTGTGTGAAAGTGCTTTGAGATTTCGCTAATATCGATTCCTTGAGCAACTGCCGCGTTAAAGACACGGGCCCCGTCTAGGTGAAGCTTTAACCCGTGTCGATCCGAAACTTCACGAAATCGGGACAGAATCTCAAGAGGATAAATGCTCCCCCCCGCTCGGTTGTGAGTGTCCTCTAGGCAAAGAAGCGACGTCCCCGGTGTGTGAAGATTGCTCTTCATGACCCGCTTCTCCACGTAGTCCGGGTCCATGATTCCGCGGACCGAGGGCATTGTCTGGGTGATGAGACCCGCGAACACAGCTGGGGCACCAACCTCGTAATAGACCACGTGAGCTTCCTCTTCCGCGATCATTGCCTCCCCGGGCTTGGTATGGGTCGCGATGGCAATTTGATTTCCCATCGTTCCGCTGGGAACGAAAAGGGCCGCCTCCATCCCGAGCATTTTGGCTGAAACAGCCTCTAGCTCAATCACCGTTGGATCGTCGCCAAGGACGTCGTCTCCCACAATAGCTTCGAACATGGCTTGCTTCATGGCGGGCGTGGGCCGAGTAACGGTGTCGCTACGGAGATCGATCATCGCCTTCCAGTTTGCCAGAAAAGCAATTTCAAGTTCCGCGGAGACAGGTACAGATTTGCTCGTCGGTCAAGG
>CAZAVC010000404.1:0-2457 GCA_964488265.1 uncultured Fimbriimonas sp. | reverse complement strand
GTTGGAAATGGCAAGGAGTTTGTCTAGGATCGCTTTACGCTTCGCTTCGGTCGGGTGAGCGGTGAGCGTGGGGACAATGTCCACCTCGCTGAGCTTCTGCTCCACTGCGTCTAGCCCGATGCCCTCGGCTAAAGATCGAACGGTCTCTTGGATGGATTCTCGTCTTCCGCCCTTCCGAGACCGATTCACCCGCACGATCTCTTTCTGCTCGGCGGCGTTGATCAGTTGAAAGAGAACGGTGAACGCCTTGGCGACTTGGCGGATTCCTTCCGGAGATTGGAGTTCAGGAATCTCCTTAGAAAGGGCGGGAATGTTCAGATGAGGATCTGCGGAAAGTCGTCGAGCGGCATCGACCAGCCACCTACCCTCGTAACGCAGAAGGACCTCTCCCAACAAGCGATCCAGCAAGCGCACGTCGTCGCTCAGGGGTTCGCTCAAGCCGTACTCCGCCGGATTCAGGTTAAGAAATCCCAGATCTTCGGGTGCGTTCATTCCGGCTGGAGGCATGAACCTAGATTACGCGATCAATCTAGCTGTTCAGCAATCTGGCAAGCACAAAGTCGGCTACGTACACCAGAACCATGGAGATCACCACCGCGTTGGTGGTCGATCGCCCGACCCCGACTGCGCCGTTGGTGGTTCTTAGCCCTTGCTGACAACCCACCAGAACAACAATGATCCCGAAGAACGGAGTTTTGAACAGTCCCTCGAACAGATCGCGCATGGTGACGAACTGGGTGATCGAGGTGAGGTAGGTGCCAGAGGAGATGTTCTCGCTCATCGCCACCAGCAAGCCGCCCACGGTGCCCGACCAAATGCAGACCATCCCAAGAATGGGGAGCATCAGAATGGACGCCAGCAACCTAGGGATCACCAGGTAGTTGGTGGGGTGAACGCTGAGCATCTTCAGCGCGTCGATCTGTTCGGTCACCTGCATCGTGCCGATCTGAGCGGCCATCGCCGAACCGCACCGGGCGGCAACCATCAGGCCCGCCAGTACGGGTCCAACTTCTCGCGCCATGGCAATGGCAATGGTGGCCCCCACAAAGCTGGTGGCACCGTAATCGCCAAGAAATCGAGACAAGTAAAGGCTAAAGACCGCTCCGGAGAAGAAACCGGTGAGCGCAACGATGGGCACGCTACTCGCGCCGACAAACGCCATCTGGTTCAAGGTTTCGGCCGCCTCGAAACGACCCTTAAAGAGTCGCTTGAGAGCATCCCAAAGGAGGGCAGTGGTCTCGCCAACAAAGATGAGCGCGGCTTCAACCGGGGTCCACACGCTGTTGAGGGCACGATCAAGCGATCGGTCTGGAGCGGGGGACGGGGAAGGGACGGTAGCCACCGGTGAAAATACAGTCTAGCTCAGCCTAGGGGGAGACAAGAGCAAAAAGCCCCTCGATCCTAAACCGAGAGGCTTCGTTATTGGGTTATGTGGCTAGAGCGCTAAAGGATTAACCCTTTGCAAGAGCGGCGACTTGCTTTGCAATTCGCGACTTTCGGCGGGCGGCTTGGTTCTTATGAATGACACCGTTTTGCACGGCCTTGTCCAGAGCCTTGATCGCCTTGACCAACGCTTCTTGAGACGCCGGAACTTCCGCAGTCTTCACCGCAGTTCGGGTCTTCTTGATGTACGTCTTGAGTGCGCTTCGCACAGCGGTGTTCTGCTTCGTGCGCTTCGCGATGCGGCGCAGGTCCTTCTTGCTCGATTTCGTGTTTGCCATAACCTAACCCGCAGATAATACCCAATCTCCTAGAGAAATGTGCGACACGGTGAATCCTTTCTCTCCGTTCGTTCGTCCCGGGCCGTTTTTATCGGGCGCAGAGGCTTAGTAGATGGAGGCTGTGGCGACCCTTCGATTCTCGTATTGGCTAATGCCGGCTTCGATCTCCTCCGAGTTTCGCCGAGCGTAGCGCAACGAGGCTTCAATTTCCACCGCAGAGATACCCGGGAACCGAGCGTCCAATGCTTCAACGGAGGGGTTCTTTCGATAGGCACGAACGATCTCCCAAACCGGAACCTTGCTGTCGGCAAGAATGGCCTCGCCCCGGTCCGATCGAACGATCACCAATCCAATGGATCGATGGTCGTCCAGATAGTTCTCGTAAATCTCTTCAAACCGATCGACGGTAAGGTGCAGAAAGTCGGCGGCGTGGGCCACATCCAAATATCCCTGGTGAACTGCGCCGAGCACAAGTTCTTCCTTCAGGCTTGGAAAGGCGACGAATCCATGCTCCAGAATCTCGTCAAATCGCTCCGGATCGGTTTCTAGCGTGCGCGCCAGAAGTCGAAGCTGCCATTCGCGGTAACGGGTCATCGTTTCTTCGTGCATGGTTCTTCAGGGCTACTCCGCCCAAGGCTGTTTCGCGTCATGACGAACCGCCTGCTTATAAAGACGAGAAAAACGCCCGGTTCATTCCAGGCATTGTTCACCCCAGATATTTACCGGAGTTCAAAAG
>CAZAVC010000403.1:0-2462 GCA_964488265.1 uncultured Fimbriimonas sp. | reverse complement strand
CGTGTTTATTTATTATATCTTTTTTATCCTTTTAATATATAGGTAGTTTCAAGGTTTATTTACAATTTTTTTTTCTGAACAGTTAGTTTTATTTATAATAATTTTTAATTTTATTTTAATTTTTGTTCTTTCGCGGTCCGAGTTCACGTTGCCAAGAATCATTCGGTGGGCGCGGATGAGCTTGTGCAACCAGTCTGCGGGCGTGCGCTCATCCCCATAGAGAAGTTGGGCAAGGAGTTGAACTGCGAGCGCGTTTGCCGCCCGGGCATTAAGCTTCTCGGAGTCCTCCAGACCCTTAGCAACTTCCCGAAACTTCTCCGAAAGAGCGACCGCGTGGGAAGCCTTGGCGACAAGCAGATGATCGGCGAACGATACCACCGTGCCGTAAACCTCTCGGTTGGCGGCAAATCGCTGGAGAATGGCCGGAGCGTAACCCGCCATTTTTCCCCACCTCTCATCATCAAACGGGTTCTCAGCTTCTTCCGGTGAGGGAAGGTCACAAGCAATCGCCAAGCATCGTGACCGAATGGTTGGGGTGATCGACGAGATCGAGGTAGTCATGAGCAAGATCTTGCCGTGCTCGGAAGGCTCTTCCAGAGGTTTCAGGAGGCTGTTTCGAGCCGCATCGTTCATCCGGTGGGCGTCGTGCATGATCACCACCCGGTTCTTCGCCACTATGGGTAGCGTTCGGAAGAAGGTTCGAAGAGGCGTGCCCGTGTACTCCTTATCTGCCGGATCGACCTCCGTAATGTGGGCCAGCTTGATGATGGACGACGGCCCAACCGGGGTCAAACGCAGGACATCCGCCGAGTTGCCACGGTCAAACGCATCCACCGCTTTTTGGTATCGCTCGTGGCCCGCACCCAGCCAGTAGCGAGTGATCTCGTCGGCAAGCGCCGACTTGCCCGCTCCTTCGGCACCGTACAGCAGCACGGCGTGGACCGGACTTTCCGAAGCAATAAAGCGACGAACCGTCTCCTTGGCCCGTTTGAGACCTGGCAGAGTTGCCAGACGCAATTCCATTGATTCCATCACCGAGGAATCCACTAAAACCTCTCAAACTCGGCGACGTTGAGCACAAAGATCACCGCGCCACCCACAGGCACTTTTACAGCGGTGGGAACGAACGGAGTCGCCGCACCGGAATCGAACGGCGCCACGTTCACCAACTGCTCCCGACTCTGGCAGTTTTCGGCAATCACCTGCTTCAAAACGGGCAGATCAGCCTCCTCGGTACCGACCAGGAAGGTCGTGTTCCCTTCTCTCAGGAATCCACCTGTCGAGCCGATCACGGTGAATTTGAACCCCGCCTTCACCAACTCGTCCGTAATGCGACCACGGTCGCGGTTGTGGACGATGCAGACGACGAGTTTCATGCTCCCATTATAACGGGAAGAGTCTCGGGTCCCAAAAACAACAAATCCCGCCCCGACAATGTCGGGACGGGATTTGAAATGTCAGACTACTCGCCTTGTCCAGCCGGGGTGGACTCGACCTTCTCGCCGTTTTTCTCGGCAAGAGCTTTGGCCTTCTCTTCTTGCGACTTGTAAGAGTCCATCGCGCCCTTATCGGTGACATCGCCACCTTGGCAGCCGACAACCGCAAACGCAGCCACGATCAGACCGAAAACAAGCAGTCCTTTCTTCATTAGAGTCCCAGACCCCAGAACGGGAATTGAATGTTCACGTTCGGCACCGGTTGGCCTGCAATGGTTCCGGAGGAGATGCCGCACTGCTGTTGAGCGTTAAGCGTAACGCCGTACTGAGCAGCGGTCGGGGTGTTCGCCAGGAACTGTCGCGGGTTGATCGACTTTGCGTGACCGTCTGCGTAGCCAACTACGATGGACTCTGCGAAGACACGAGTTGCATCGACGTTGTTGGTCGCGTTGCAAGCGGCATCGGTGAGCATGAAGTTAGCAGCCCAGAACTCTCGAACAGCCGCTGGGTAAACGGTTTGCGTCGGGGAGGAGTTCTCCGCGGAAAGCAAAACGACCGGAGCGAAGTTGACTTGCGGGTTGCTGAATTCGAAGAACAGCATTGCGCCGGCAACGTCGCGAAGAGCGGTTTGCGTGCCGCCCAGTGCGGAGTTTCGAAGTCGACCCGCAGCTGTGAGCGATCGGTTGTAGGTGTTGAGTGCGCCCGTAAGACCAAGGTTCAGCGCGAAGCCGCCCATGATCTGACCGTTAGCGCTCCACTGCGGGGCAGCTCCCGAATCAAGCTTGGTTCGGCCCGGGTGCTCGAACATTTGAATGTTCTTGGTGTAAGGGAGAAGCCACTTTTGCCAAGAGTAGTGGTTCATTCGCCAAGGGTAAGGACCTGCGCCCGAACAGCCATCGCCGTTTGCCGGGGTGTAGGTTGGGAGGTTCAGCGCCGGGTTGAGAGCGGATCGAGCGATACAGTCGTCGTTTCGCGGATAGATGTCATCGTTGTCAGCCGTGTAAAGCAGCATGGCGGTGCCGATTT
>CAZAVC010000402.1:1921-2477 GCA_964488265.1 uncultured Fimbriimonas sp. | reverse complement strand
CTGGAAGTAGTCGCAGTACTCCAAATACTGTTTGCGTTTCTCAGGAGATGCCCAGCCCCAATCTGCCCAATACATTGGCACGGTCACCTTGTTGAAAAGCTCCCCAAAGATGGCGCGATACCGCTCGCCATCGGCACCCTTTTCCAGAAGCGGTTCCTCTATGAACGAGCCGATTTCAAAGCCGAGTCGCTTCTGCTTAACGTCTACTTTTGCACCAGAAACCGGCTTTCCAGTCGCGTCCTGAATCTTGATCGATAGACGCCCTTTTCGAATCTGATCGATTCGCGCCTCCGCTTCTCTCCGCCAGGCGGCGTTCTTCTCCTCACCGGGATACGCAATAGAGTTGAAAGGGGCCTTGAAGTCGGTCAACTCCCTGGGATAAAGCATCAATCGAGCGTTTTCGAGTGTGACCGTCTGCTCCATGCCCGCCAAGTGAGCGGAGAACCGAGCGAAGCCTGCGGGTAGGTCTCTAGGGGCCTCGATGGTGAGAAACCTATCTGTCGGTCTTGATCCGATCACCCATTCGGAAGAACCAAACCCTTCCCACTCTCCCTGA
>CAZAVC010000402.1:0-1911 GCA_964488265.1 uncultured Fimbriimonas sp. | reverse complement strand
AGCCTTCTCCAGGTAGACGTTTATGCCGGAGATGGAAGCCAGCGGAGCCGACTTGGTAGTCTGAAGTGCCAGCACCACTCGGTCGCCCTTTCTCAACGCGACGGGGATCGCGGGCGAGTGCATAGTGGCATCGTAGGCGTTTTTGCCACGATTAACCACTCGAAAGTCGATGCGTCCCGATTGACGAGAAAACTGAACGAGAGGCTCGCCAGAGGTCGACCACTTTTCCAGTTCAAAACCGGGGAGCAACTTGCCCCCGGTGGGCAAGGGAGTCTGCGCCAAAACCGTTCCGGACGCACAAAGAAGCAGTAAAGACGTCATGCAAGTGACGCGTGACACTACCATGACTTACTGTAACACTCAAACCCGGTTTCGATGCGCCGAATGAGAGATTTTACTAACCTTGGAAGGCGATTCGAACGGTTGTTGAACCCTGGGCTCGGAACGCCTCGATCACCCTTCCTAGGCGCACTTCGTTGCCAGGAAATCGAACCGTGATCTCTTGGTTGATATCTTTCGGTTGGAGGTCTGGATTCCGCAATCTTACGGCGATGCCTGTTTGCGACCGGTCGATGACATCGGCGGTGAAGTCGTCAATGCAGACTTCCCCTTCTCCGCCAGACCAACGCTTTGCACCCGTACGACGATCGACCACCTGAAACTTTGTTGGCACCGAGACCTCTATCGACCCATGCTCGCGAGACCTGCCGATCACCGTGGTTTCAAACAGAATCTTTCCGCGCTCCGAATAGGTCTCAACGATCAACTTGGTTCCAAGCGTGATCGGCACGTAAGCGTCTCTCGACATCGGCGCCGCAAACGACCACCTATCGGAAGCTGCTTCTAAAAACCGGCTTCGATACATGGATTGTCCCGAAGAGAAGCGAACTCGGGCGTTATAGACAGGAATCGGCACGGCCATGCGACCCTTCAATAATCGGACGACAAGCAGCGTTGCTAGATAGGAGCCTGCAGCCGCAAGCAGAAAACTAAACGCGAGCTGAATTACTTCCTTGAGTGCCACTGAGTTCCTTCTCGAACCCCGCCTTAGCCTCGGACAACTCTCGAAGGGCTTCTCCGAGCGTCAATCGAGCGTTTACCAAATCTTGCTCGTCGCCACTGCCTAGGTAAGTGCGGAATTCCGTTACACACTGGAGCAGCAAGTTTAGTGCCAGAACTCGTTGATCATGCGAGACGTTGTACCGACCCGCTCTTTCCCACCCTTCCACGACCGCTAGGGTCGCCTGAGCAAACCGTTCCTGCGCCGCAAGGGTGTCTTTCACTTCGACTGAATCTCGGCGTACGATTCCACGCTGGAAAAGTCCCCTTAGGAGATCACCTTCCCCGCCGAGCGCGCGGTCTAGAATTGCCATGGCTCGTTCGTAAGTGATTTTGGGTGCTTCCGCGCTCAGTTCTACCGCTTTGCTGTAGTCCTGCTTCGCTCCGTCCGCCCCGCCTAGCAATCCGCGACAAAGAGCGCGCATCGCGAAAGCGCTTGCGTTCTTGCCCGATTTCGCCGCCGCGTTCAAATGATCGAGAGCTTGTACAGGATTGGCTTCTGCCATGAGAAGCTCCGCCATCGCGATTCGAATCTCCTCCGAATCCGGGGCGAGCATAAGGGCGTCGTTCAGAAGCGATCTTGCTTCGTTGTACTTTCCGCCAAGGGCGAAGGCTCGGGCGACTTCGACCATCATGCCCGGGTCTTTGACAATGCCCGCAGCCGACATGGCGGTTTGCATCGCCAACGCGGGTCGACCCATTTTTGAGTAAAGCCGAATCAGGGCGACTCGTGCCTTTGCGCTGGTTGGATCGACATCCACCGCTTCGCGCAGAGTGAGGAGCGCCGCCCGGTAATTCCCTTCCTCGATAAATCGCTCCGCTTGAGCCACCAACTCGTCAACGGGCACGGTT
>CAZAVC010000401.1:0-2484 GCA_964488265.1 uncultured Fimbriimonas sp. | reverse complement strand
AGTTGGTTCAAAAAAGCCCATGTCCGCACCGAAAACCGCTCGACCTGATCTTGTTCGCCCGCTCATTTGGGAAGACGACACGCTCTATATGCTGGATCAGCGCGTCATCCCTGCCCGCGAGGAGTGGCTGCCGATGAACGACTATCGACAGGTTGTCGAAGGCATCAAGGATATGGCGGTTCGCGGAGCCCCGGCGATCGGAATCGCCGCCGCATACGGCTTGGCGCTCGCCGCCAAAAACGGAGACGACTTCCAGCAGGCCTGCAACGACCTTGCCGCCAGCAGGCCGACTGCGGTGAACCTTTTCTGGGCGATCCACCGGATTCAACATCTTGCCGATCACTCCTTTGCAACCGTTCTTGCCGAGGCGAAGAAGATCGAAGCCGAGGATCTGGAGATGAACTACAGCATCGGTCGATTTGGATCTTTGCTCATCAAGAACGGATGGAACGTGCTGACGGTTTGCAACACCGGATCGCTCGCCACCGCCGGACACGGAACCGCGCTCGGCGTGATTCGAACCGCTCATTCCGACGGGAAAGGGATTCACGTTTGGAGCTGCGAAACCCGCCCTCGACAGCAAGGGCTAAGGCTCACCGCTTACGAACTGATGAAAGAGGGCATCCCGTTCCACAGCATCACCGATGGCATGGCGGCCTCTTTGATGCGCGCCGGGAAGGTGGATTGCGTCATCGCGGGGGCTGATCGCATCGCTCGCAATGGCGATACCGCCAACAAGATCGGCACGTACTCTTTGGCGGTCCTCGCCAAGCACCACGGACTCCCGTTCTACATTGCGGCCCCGGTTTCCACCTTCGATCTGGAACTCGCGGATGGATCGGGAATCCCGATTGAGGAGCGACACAGCAGCGAGATCACTCATATAGAAGGAGTCGCCGTGGCGCCGGAAGGGTGTCCGGTCTTCAACCCTGGGTTCGATGTGACCCCGGGTGAGCTGATTACGGGAATCATCACCGAGCAGGGCGTGTTTGAAGGTCCGTACCGGTTTGGCGACACCAATTTTTCGCCCGCACACTCCTAAGAATTACTAGAGCCATGAGCCAGATCGACTTTCGAACCATCATCCGACGTCGCCGAGAAGGCGAGCGGCAGATTCGTCCCGAGTTCGACGAGTTGTGCCGAGTCGCTGCCGATGGGTCGGTGCCGGATTACCAACTCGCGGCGTGGCTGATGGCGGCGTACCTTCGACCGCTCTCCGATGAAGAAACGGCTGATCTCACCCTGGCTATGGCGGAATCTGGCGAGCGATTGGACCTAACGGGCGTGCCGAAACCGTGGGTAGACAAGCATTCCACGGGCGGAGTGGGCGACAAGACCACCATCGCTCTGTTACCGATTCTTGCCGCGTGCGGACTCAGCGTCACCAAAATGTCGGGGCGAGGGCTCGGCATCACTGGAGGCACAATCGATAAGTTGGGCTCGGTACCCGGCTTTCGAACCGACTTGAGTCCGACCGAGATGGTGGAACAGGCCAAGCGGATTGGAATCGCGCTCACGGGTCAAACCCCTGATCTTGCCCCCGCCGACAAGGCTCTTTACGCCCTGCGAGACGTCACAGAAACGGTAGACAGTCTGCCGCTCATCGTCTCGTCCATTCTCAGTAAGAAGATCGCGGGCGGTGCGGAGGTGGTGGTTCTGGACGTGAAGTGCGGATCGGGCTCTTTCAACCCCACGCCGGAGAAGGCGAAAAAGCTCGCGAGCGCGCTGAAGAGCGTCGGCGAGTTCGCGGGGCTACGAGTGCGGGCCTCCATTACAGACATGGACCAGGTCCTGGGATCAGCCTGTGGAAACGCGTTGGAGATTCGGGAAGCCTTAGATATCCTTCGCGACCACAAGCGTATTCGCACGGGGCCGGCGCAGCGGTTTAAAGAGCTGGTGATCTACTTTGCCGGTCTCGCGCTCCACGCTTCCGGCATGGCGGAAACCGAAGAAGACGGTCGAGCGCAGGCGCAGGGCGCCATTACGACCGGGTGGGCGTGGAAGAAGGCAAAGGATTGGTTCACCGCTCAAGGTTGCGAATCGCCTTTGGAAGAGTACGAACTGTTCCTTCCCAGCGCCAACGAGCGTCACCCCGTTCTTGCCCCCTCGGGCGGGTACGTGCACGGGCTCGATGCACGACTCATCGGTGAGGCGGTACTTCACCTGGGTGGCGGTCGTATCACCAAGGCGGACGAACTCGACCTTTCGGTGGGAATCGAGATTCACCGGGAAGTCGGCGATAAGGTGGATGCCGATGAGGCGATCGCCACCGTTCACGCCCGCAACCTGAGCGAGGCGAGAGAAGCGGAGCGCCGGATTCTGGAATCGCTCGCGATTCGACCCGAGCCTTGCGCCAAGCGGCCCGTTATTCTTGTTCCGGACGAAGGCTAGAAGCTCCGCTTCGCGGTCTAGTTGGAGCACGTATTGCCAACTCCTGCAATTTTTGTTGACAATTCGTTTTTTGCCCATGTCATTGTTTCCCGT
>CAZAVC010000400.1:0-2507 GCA_964488265.1 uncultured Fimbriimonas sp. | reverse complement strand
CAACGGCAGGCGATGGTCTTGAGCCATGGTGAATGCGGTTTGGTCCATGACCTTGAGTCGATCTGAGATGGCTCGATCGTAACTAAGCGTGTCAAATCGTTTGGCTTCGGGGTTCTTCTTCGGATCGCTGTCGTAAACGCCGTCGACCTTGGTCGCCTTCACCAAAACGTCGGCCTCGATCTCAAGTGCACGAAGAACCGCGGCTGTATCGGTCGAGAAGAAGGGGTTACCCGTCCCAGCGGCAAAAACAACCATCCGACCCTTTTGCATGTGTCGAATCGCTCGTCGACGGATAAATGGCTCGGCCACTGCCGAAATCGTGATCGCACTCTGGACTCGCACTTCGATGGACTGCTTTTCAATGGCAGATTGAAGGCCTAGAGAGTTCATCAGGGTGCCAAGCATGCCCATTTGGTCGGCGACGCTTCGGTCGATTCCGCCCTCGGCCGAGAAGGTTTCACCCCGAATGAAGTTGCCTCCACCAACAACGATGGCGCACTCGATCCCGGCCTGTTGAACTGCCGCAATCTCGTGGGCGATGTAGTTGAGGATGTGGGGATCAAGTCCGAATCGAAGATCACCGGCTAAAGCCTCGCCGCTCAGTTTGATAAGTGCCCGTCTGTAAGATCTTCGTTGTTGCGCCAAGGATGTGCCTCAGAAGGGGAGTTTACCACCCGCCGTTATGCTGGGAGACCCAGACATCTTTCACGTGGAAAAGCGACACCAAGAACAAAAAACGCCCCTCCGCCAACTTGGCGAAGGGGCATCCTGTTCAGACCAGAATCGCTTACGCTTGACCGACAGCGAAGAATCGGAAGCCCGTAACTTGGGTTCCTTTCGCTTCTTCGGCGATGTACTGGCCGACCGTCTTGCCTTGATCGATGTAGAACGGTTGCTCCAGGAGAACGACCTGTTTGATGTACTCCTTGTTCACGCGACCTTGAGCAATGTTCTTCGCGATGTTCTCCGGCTTACCCTCGTTGAGGGCTCGCTCGAACTCGATCTTGTACTCAGCATCAAGCTTCTCTTGCGGAAGTTGATCCTTCGAAGTGAACTCCGGCTTGCCCCAGGAGATGTGGACTGCAACCTTTCGGATAGCTTCGGAGCCTGCGTTCTCACCCGTGGACATAACGGCAGCACCGTTGGTCTTGTCGTGGTGGAGGTAGTAGGCGATCTTGCTCTCCGAGTTCAGTTGCTCGGCGACCTTGACGACGCAGTTTTCGCGGAAGGCGGCGATGATCTCGTCGGAGAATTCCTTCTTCTTCGCATCGTCTGCGCTACCGTTGTCGCGGACCCAGTTGGCGATCTCTTGAACCATAGCGACGAACTTCTCGTTGTTTGAAACGAAGTCCGTCTCGGATTCGACCAGTGCCACGCCAAGAACGTTTCCGCTTTCGTTGGGTGCAAAAGCGACCGCGCCGGCGTTGGTGGCTCGGCCTGCTTTCTTGCCTGCCGATGCCTTGCCCTTCTCTCGGAGGACTTCCTTTGCTCGCTCGTAGTCGCCGCCTGCCTCTTCCAAGGCAGCTTTGCACTCCATCATGGGTGCGTCGGTTTCTTCTCGAAGTCGCTTAACGTCTGCTGCGGTGTAACCGGCCATTACTTGCTTTCCTCAGTTCCTAGTTCAGCGCCAAATGCCTTGGCGAATTCCTCGTCGATGTGGATCGGAGCGTCGTCAAGAATCTCCGTTCCTTCCTCAGTCTCAGAAACCGTTCCTTCGGTGACGGCGTCGCTCAGCGGTCTAGCTTCTAGAATCGCTTCGCTCATCTTTTGCGTCACAAGTCGGATCGCGCGGATGGCGTCGTCGTTGCCGGGGATGATCACGTCGGCACGCTCCGGATCGCAGTTGGTGTCAACGATGGCGACGATCGGAATACCAAGCTTTCGAGCTTCGGCAACCGCGATGTCTTCCTTGTTGAGGTCAACAACGAACATAAGCGCAGGCATGGTTTGCATGTTTCGGATACCACCGAGGTATCGGTTCAGCTGCTCTCGCTCTTCGCGTCGTTGCAGGGCTTCCTTCTTAGGAAGACGCTCGAAGTAGCCATCGGCTTCCATTCGGTCGAGTTCCTTAAGGCGGGAAATCCGGGCTTGGATCGTTTTCCAGTTGGTCAACGTTCCGCCGAGCCATCGCTCGCAAACGAAGTATTGTCCGCTTCGCTCCGCAGCTTCCTTGACAGCAGATTGAGCCTGCTTCTTGGTGCCGACGAAAAGAACCGTGCCACCGTCTTCGACGATCTTTTGGACGTAGTTCAGGGCATCTTCGAACAGCTTGATCGTTTGGTGCAGATCAATGATGTAAATGCCGTTGCGGGCGCCGTAAATGTAGCGCTTCATCTTGGGGTTCCAGCGTCGGGTTTGGTGCCCGAAATGCACGCCGGCCTCCAAGAGCTCTTTCATGCTCAGTTGGACCATATTATCTCCAGGTTGAACCTCCGGATAACGCCATGGGTTGAGCGCGCTTTTCTCCCGTCAGAAGATGAGAGACCTGGACGCGCGACGCATCCGTG
>CAZAVC010000399.1:0-2515 GCA_964488265.1 uncultured Fimbriimonas sp. | reverse complement strand
AAGAGGTTCGACACCTCCAGCCGATTCCGGGTAACAACATAGGCAATGAAGATCGGACTGTTCATTGCGCTTTTCGGCGACCGACCTCTTGAGGATGCTCTCGATACCTGCGTAGCCGAAGGGATCCAGAGTGTTGAAATTGGTGCTGGTGCTTATCCTGGAACGCCTCATATCGACGTTCCAGCTCTGATTGAGAGCAAAGCCGAACGGGACTCCCTGCTGAACAAAATTCACAGCCGAGGGCTCACTTTATCGGCGCTTTCCATCCACGGAAATCCGGTTCACCCGAACAAGGCAATTGCTGAGGACCACCATAACGCGTTTGTGAACGCGGTCAAGCTTGCGGGTCTGCTCGGTGTGCCCTGCGTCAATGGCTTTTCGGGCTGCCCCGGAGATGGTCCAAACGCGGTCAACCCGAACTGGGTTACCTGTGCTTGGCCAGATGAGTTCCGGGACATTTTGGAGTACCAGTGGAATGAGGTGATGATTCCTTACTGGTCGGAACAAGCAAAGCTTCTCAAAGAGAACAACGTGAAGTTCTGCATCGAAATGCACCCGGGCTTCGCGGTCTATTCCAACGACACACTGCTGAAACTTCGAAACGCTGTTGGCGATTCTATCGGCGCCAACTTCGATCCTTCGCACCTTTGGTGGCAGGGAATTGACCCCATCGCGGCTGTTAGAGAACTTGGCCAGGAAGGCGCTCTTTATCACGTCCACGCCAAGGACACCAAGATCGATCCGTACAACTCGGGTCGAAATGGCAATCTCGATACCAAGTCCTACGGCGACATTATGAATCGAAGCTGGGTTTTCCGATCCGTCGGTTACGGACACTCGGTTGAGTGGTGGAAGGATTTTGTCTCCACCCTTCGAACCGTCGGTTACGACTACGTGCTCAGTATCGAGCATGAGGATGGCTTGATGTCCTCCATGGAAGGGTTGCGAAAAGCGCTCGGCGTACTCAAAGAGGCCGTCATTTTTGAAGAAGCCGGTCCTATGTTCTGGGCCCGAGACTAATTCGAATTGGACTGACTCTTTGCCCTCGGTCACTGGCCGAGGGCAATCTCTTTATCAACCCTCTTCCCCCTGGTTGGTATACTTCGACGGTTATCTCTTAACTAAGAGACGGGTAGCAATTTGCAAGCACGCAGTTATTATTTCCTTCTGTTCGTGGTCGCGCTAGGAATCATCTCCGGATTGATTTTCAAGGCTCTGCCGACCTCCTACGGCCTTGACATCAAGGGTGGCGTTCGCCTCACCTACCGCATGGAACTCACCAAGGCGGACAGAGACAAGGGGGCCACGGAGGAGTCTGCATTCAACTCTGCACGGGACAAGATTGTTAACGTCATGACCCGGCGAGCTTCGGGAATGGCTGCGGAACCTGTTGTTGCGGCAAAGGGTGTTGACCAGATCATCGTCGAACTTCCGGGCATCAAGGACATCGACAAGGCGAAGGCCCAGATCGGCTCCAGTGCTCGAATCGAGTTTTACTGGGCGAAGACCGTGGATACGGAAAAAGCTAGCTACCGCGACTTCCAAGAAGCCGGTGAAGGTAAAGACCCCGATAATCCCGAGGTTTCGTTCAAAAGGAAGTCCGACGGCAAAGTCCTGACCCCAGGAACGGCGGAGTATACGGCAATGATCGAAGGTTGGGAGCCTATCCTTGCCGGAGAAGAACTTGCTAACGCACAGGCTAATCCGCTCGGCGATTCCTTCGAACCCGTCATGAACTTTTCGCCCGCGGGTGCAGAGAAGATGGGTCTGTGGAGCGAGACTTACAAAGGCAAGCGAGAGAAGATCGCCTGCGTGCTCGACGGTCGAGTCCTGAGCATCGCCGCCGTTGTCGAAGATCAGGTGATACGCGAGAGTTGCCGACTCACCGGAACCTTCACGCCCACCTATGTTCGCAACCTTGTTAACTTGCTTAACGCGGGTTCTCTTCCTGTAAACCTGAAGGAAGAAGCGAGCCAAGTGGTCGACCCGACAATCGGATCGAGCGCGTACGACAAGATGATGGTCGCGGGCGCGGTGTCGTTCGCAATCATTTCGCTCTATCTCATCGCCTACTACCTGTTCCCAGGTTTTGTCGCGCTGATCGCGCTCTGCTTGTACACGCTCTTTACTCTAACCGCTCTTAAAGCTGTAGGCGCCACTTTCAGCCTTGCCGCCATTGCGGGCTTTATCCTCTCTGTGGGAATGGCCGTTGACGCCAATATCCTTGTCTTCGAACGATTCAAGGAAGAGATGAAGGCCGGGCGATCGTTGCAGACAGCTCTTGAACTCGGTTTCAAGCGAGCACTTCCTGCGATCGTCGACTCCAACGCCTGTACGATCCTTACCTCGATCGTTCTCGCAGGAGTGGGAACCGGTCCGGTGAAGGGCTTTGCCACCACGCTCATCATTGGCGTTGCCATCTCGCTGTTCACCGCGGTTACGGTTACTCGGTCGCTTCTTATCTTCCTCGTTGGTTCAGGAATCGGAGCAAATCCTAAGTGGTACGCCCTTGAAA
>CAZAVC010000398.1:0-2516 GCA_964488265.1 uncultured Fimbriimonas sp. | reverse complement strand
GGGGTAGCGTGACCGTATGGCAACCCTCGATAGCACCAAGTTGGCTCAGGTCGCAGTCGTCGTAAACGACATCGAATCGGCACTGGATAAGTACGTCGCTCTTCTCGGGATCGAACGACCCAAAGTGATCGTCACCGATCCGGGCAGCGAGTGCCGTGCGACCTATCGAGGCACTCCCACCAACGACCGAGCGAAGCTCGCGTTTATCGATCTTGGCGGAGTGCAACTAGAACTCATCGAGCCGATCGGAACCGATAGCGCGTGGGCGGAAGGGCTAGACACGAAGGGGCCCCGGCTTCACCACATCGCCTTCTGGACGCAAAACATGGCGACCACCAAACAGGCTCTCGAAGAGCAGGGAGCAACCCTCATGATGCGCGGCGACATGGGGGCAGACGGGCAATATGCGTACTTTGATGCTAACGAGGGCATGGGCGCCGTGATCGAGATTCTTGAAGCAAAAAGAACGGAGATCGAGTAACTCGATCTCCGTTCCCCAGTTTCCTCCCGTCGGAAAATCAGTGCTTCCGGCGGTACCGCAGGAAGATCTCGCCCTCTACGGCGTGATGCTCCACTAGGTCGTAAGATCGAACCTTGTGGCGTGGTAGGGGATTGCCGTCCGCATAGGTCGGAATGTCTTTGCCCAACTTGATCTTGGGTGCGAGGGTCAAAAACAGCTCATCAACCAGGTCTCGCTCAAGAAGCGCCGCATTGATCTCACTTCCACCGAGCACATTCAGGCGTCGAACACCCAGCGAGTAAAGCCGTTCCAACAACATCTCCCAATCGACCTCGTTGGTTCCGGTGCGAAGGATGGCCGCTTTCCCGGGAAGTTGCACGTTGGCGCTTCCGGGAACGGCTACGAACGGCTCCCCATGATGCAAGAACTCGGCGTCAGCCGGGATATTGCCAGACTTGGTAACCACGATTCGCTTATGAGTTTTGGGGTTCCAAGACTTAGGCGTTGCTCGCAGGCTGTTCGCACCGACCAGCACCGCGTCGGCTTTCGATTCAAGAAGGTGCATCACCGCGTGGTCGGTCTTCGAACCAAGATCGTCAACCGGTTCGTCTCGCTCACCCGTGATGATCTTGCCATCGATGGTAGAGACCATGTTGATGAAGATGTAAGGTCGCTTACCGTGACCCGGAGTGGAGTATCCGGCCGGGAAGTGAATATCTTCGTATAGGGTGGTGCCCGAACCGTTCTCGATGGCCTTCACCAGAGCCTTGCGGAGAATCCCGTAAGGTTGTTCGGCGTACCGATCAGCACCGATGAAGAAGGTCGGCACGTTGTACACCCCTCTTGCATAGGCGTCATCGTCGAAGTCCACCACCTGATCGCCAAACTTGTCGTTCTTGATGGCGTAGGCCAGGGCATCCAGATCGTGGACGATTCCACGAAGAACGTCGGAGATCACATGCGGGTCGTTGATGTTTCGACCGCCTTCCCAGAACGCTCGGTAGAGAGCTTCAATGGCTGCGTCCTGCACACCCTCTGTTTTTGCGTACTCAACCGCTTGGTGCGTGTTGTAGGTGCGCATGTGGTGCGGGCGTTCGATCTTAGGAACCTCGAGACCTTCCGCGGCCAGCATTAGTGCCAAGCGAGAGGGAGTATCCGGCTTATCGGCAGGCTTTTCTTTGGAAGGTCCTGCTTCAGGCCAATCAAGACTCTTTGGAAAGAGCTCGTAACCGCGCCAGTCGATCTTGACGCCGAATTCCCGCTGCATCCTTTGCGCTTGGAAAAGTCCGATCCAGCACCAAGGACAGATGAAGTCGTGAGCAACCTTGATAGTCAATGCCATAGCCTTTCTTCGAGCAGGAAATCCCGCTTCCGGATTGTTTACTACGCCGGAAGCAACGCGCCTGAGCCCAGGTTAGGTATCGGCAAAACCTGGTATTTCTGCAGAGACTTCTTAGGTTTCCAGCATCAAAAACCTTACAAACCGAGCCTCAAGCCCGGCTGTATGGTTCCGAATTCGCAGTCTGCAACGCAATTGGCTGAGTTCTCGCCACCGAATCGTAGGCGCGAATGGCGATTTTTGACGCGGCAAGACCGTCTTCCAGCGAGGCGCTGACCGGAACGCCCTTTAGGACGGCATCCACGAAGTTGTGGATGAGTGCTTCGTCTAGGTCGGAGCCGAACGACTCGGAAACATGGGAGGGGTCGGAATTGATCGAGAACCGTTCGATCACCTGGTCGAACATATCGAGTTCAAGACGACCGTTTTCAAAGACGACCGACATGGTGACGTCGCCCCAAGTGCGGAAGTTCTTTGGGCGCGACCAACTGGAATCGAGGGTCACGAAAAGCCCGGACGGATATTGAAGGGTCACCATAGCGGTGTCGTCCCACTCTTTGCCATAAAGGTTGTTGCCGATGGATGCTTGAACAAAGGTTGGATCTTCACCAAGCAACCCTCGCAAGAGGTCTGCCACGTGGACCACGTGATCAATCATCGCACCTCCGCCGGAAAGCTCGGTTTGGACGAACCAATCGAACGGACATCGTCCTCGGT
>CAZAVC010000397.1:0-2528 GCA_964488265.1 uncultured Fimbriimonas sp. | reverse complement strand
GAACCCGAGAGAGGAATTTACTCCCCTACCCACTTAGCAGGCGGGCGCTTTCGTCCACTCAGCCATCTACCCACGTGAACGGATGAATTATATCTTGTCGGCGCGAATTCCTGCCGGCATCAGGGTTTCAGTCTATGTTCCATCGTCTCGATATTGGTAAATATCTTCCAGATGGCTCTCGTGATTGAGCGAAGCGATCTCTTTCAACAAGCCGGTCTTCATGTCGTAAACCCACCCATGGACGGAGGGGAGTTGCCGATTTTTCCACGAAGTCTGGATGATGCTGGTCTCGGCCAGATTCATGACCTGCTCCATCACGTTTAGCTCCACCAGACGGTCAAACCGCGACTGAAACTCAGGAATCGAGTCCAATTCACGCTCGTGGAAGCGGTAGACGTCTTTAATGTGGCGCAACCACTTGTTGATGAGTCCCAGATTCTTGTGGGTCATCGAGTTGTACACGCCACCGCATCCGTAGTGACCGCAAACAATCACGTGCTTGACTCCCAAAACCTCAACCGAGTACTGCAACACGGACAGCATGTTGAAGTCGGTGTGAATCACCATGTTTGCGACGTTGCGATGGACGAACAGTTCTCCGGGGTGAGTGCCCGTGATCTCTTCCGCCGGGACACGGCTATCTGAGCAACCTATCCAAAGGAACTCGGGTTGCTGACTCTGAGCCAGATGCTCAAAGTATTCCGGTTCGACGGAAAGCCGATCCGCTGCCCACGCCTTGTTCGCGAGCAATAACTTCTTGTGTGATTCCATCGGTTTTTCTTCCTTAGCAGTTGCTTCAGTGATCTTTCACGATCCCTGCATCCGCAAGGCGCTTCTTGCGTGAAGTCCGGGAGAGAACAGAGCTAACGTAAACATCTTCAATAAGAACGGTGATGCCTCGAGAGTCGCCGCCCGATTTGAAATCTTCAATCACTTCAAAAATGTCGTGATCGATAAAGAGACCCTCGCGACCTTTAATGAGAACCGTACACCCGTTGGGAAGCGCGAGCAACTTATCTTTCAACTCGGTCTTGTTGAGGAAGGAAAGATCCTTGTTGATCCGGATCAAATAGTAGTCGCCGTCATTCACAACGGTCAGTCCGTTGTGATAGTTCGTCTTGAGCACGTAGTAGAGCCCTACCACAAGTCCCACGACGACTCCTTTGAGTAAGTCGATGAAGACAACACCAACAAGAGTTAGCACGAACGGTAGAAACTGAGATCGACCTTCGGCATAGATCGTTTTGAACACCTTCGGCGAAGCGAGCTTGTACCCAACGGTGAGCAGCACGGCGGCAAGGCAGGCCAGTGGGATCCGGTTCAAGACGAACGGTACGGCAAGGACCGCCACCGCCAGAAACCCGCCGTGAAAAATAGTGCTCAATTTGGTTTTTGCGCCGCTATAAGCGTTGGCAGAGGAGCGCACGACCACGCTGGTGATCGGGAGACCGCCCACTAGGCCGGCAAGGGTATTACCAACTCCCTGAGCCATGAGTTCTCGGTCGGGCGAGGACAGGCGTCGTTGCGGGTCTAACTTATCGGCTGCGTCTAACGAAAGTAGCGACTCTAAGCTAGCAACAACAGCCATGGTGAAAGCCACTGTCCAAACCGCTTGTTGGTTGATGGCTGAGAAGTCAGGAAGTTGAAAAGCTCCGGCAAGTTGCTGGAAACTTTGAAAGACGGGAAGGTCGACCAGGTGCTGCTTCTCAGTCATGGCTAAGTTGGGAGCCACGGCCTTCAGGAGTTCGTTGATTCCGGCTCCGGCAACTACAGCCACCAAAGGTCCGGGAAGCATCTTGGTGAAAGAAAGCTGCTTGAACTTCTTTGTGTCCCAGAGGATGAGCAGGCACAATCCAATGACCGAGATGATAATCGCGCCTGGCGAAGCTGATGCGAAGGCGGCGGCAATCTCGCTGAGGGAGGTGTTTTCACCCGCCTCTAAGAATGAGAAATCCCCTTCGTAGTCTTTGTCCCGCCCAAGGGCATGGGGAATCTGCTTCATGATGATCACGACGCCGATTCCGGCCAGCATCCCCTTGATCACAGAGTGCGGAACGAAGTTTGCGAGCGCGCCAAATCGCACCTTTGTAAAAACGAGTTGCAATACGCCCGCTATCACGAGCGCGAGTTGAAACTTGGGGAACGAGTTGAGCGACTGGATCGCGCCGAATACGATCACCGCCAATCCTGCAGCGGGGCCGCTCACGCTAATGTGCGATCCGGAAAGCGCTCCGACAACGATGCCGCCTAGGACTCCGGCAATGATTCCGGCGAACAGCCTTTCTGGACCTGCGCTCGCCAGAGCAATTCCCAGACAAAGAGGAAGCGCAACCAGAAAAACGACCAGCCCAGCAGCCATGTCGTCTTTCCAGTGTTTCGTGGTGAGCCCCTCAAAAGGACCCTCTTTCGCTGTTCGGGGATCGACGGCGAGAAGGGATTGAAGGCCATCTTGTTCGGAACTGCTCATGGGACTGATAAAAACCAACGTGGGTTTAAAGTCCAGTTGTGGAATCCTTGGAAGAATAGGA
>CAZAVC010000396.1:0-2531 GCA_964488265.1 uncultured Fimbriimonas sp. | reverse complement strand
GGACCGGCGAATTGGCGCCAGGTTGGGTGGAAGTGGTGACGGACGGGATCATCGGCCATTTTTAAGGGTGTAGCGCGCTTTGGTGGCATCCTCGACACGGATCCCCTCGGTGGGTGATCCGAACCCAGATGGAACGATTCTGCTCCGACCATCGCCCTCCCAGAACGGTTGTTCCTTGCGGTGATCGAACATCGATCTCACTTGAGATTCGACTTCCTTCACGACGTCGTCCCGTTTTTCGTCAACCGTCACCACAATTCCGCTCTGTTTCCATTCCACTTTCCCAACGACAACTCGGGTGTCTAGTTTTGCGCTAAACGTGAATTCCGTGGCAGGTGCAGTAGGCGAGATGGCCTCTCTTTTTTCCAGGGCCGATTCCAACGCTCGGTAAGAGGATGGGTTGGAGCCCTTTGAAACGCTTGTGGTGGGAGCAAGAACCAGAGTGGTTCGGTGCGATTCGGCGACGTAGGACTCCTCCGCGAAGGACCCAGCATTTGGTAGGGAATAGACAGCGTGGATGCTGTATCCGCTCGGCTTGGAGTTGAGCGGAATAAAGACCTCACCACTCGCCGTCTTGGATTCTTTGCCGTCAACCCAGATTGGCGCGACGACCTTTTGACCTTGGTAAACCGTCCAAACGCGCCATCGATCACCTTCTAAAGCGGCACAAATCTCGAATCCATTCATGCCCGCATCTTCGAAATGGTCTTTTAATGCACTTGCCTTGACGTGATTCACCACAAGCGTTGGTTTGCCATCGATGTCCAAAACGCCCCCTGTTTGGCGTGCTCGAAATGCGGTTTTGAGCGTTTGAGCATCAAAGCGCATCCGACCGTTGGTGGCCTTTCGAAGGGATTTGGTGTAAGGCTGAATGCGGGAAAGCTGAAGGGCCGTCATTTCCGTTACGGGCTTACCGGGTAGATCGGCAAGTTCCATTCGGTAGGTCCGAGATTCCGGCTCGTAGCTTGCCCACAGGTAGCTCGCATGAGCGCTTGGGGCAACGGCGGCAAGGATCGAGCAGACGAAAATGGCAGGGAATGGGCGTGGCTTCATGGCAAAGAAAATGCGAATTTCAAGTTTTCCCGGCTAAGGGCAGGGAAGTTTAGGGAAATCGGTCAAGGACGCCCGCATCGCCGTCTAGATGAAGAGAATCTGCAACAAAAAGCGGGAGAGAAGTGGTCTCCTCCCCCGCTACGCTCTAGTTGTGACCTTATCGGTCGATTTCGCCGAGAACGATGTCGATCGAACCGATGATCGCGATCACGTCGGCGATCATTCGCCCAACGGCGAGGATCTCCAGCGACTTCAGGTTCATAAAGCTGCTCGGTCGCTCGTGCCAGCGATACGGTCGGTTGGTGCCGTCGGAGACGACGTAGAAACCAAGCTCGCCCTTCGATCCTTCGATGCCAGCGTAGGCTTCGCCCACCGGAGGTCGGAAACCTTCGGTATAGAGCTTGAAGTGGTGGATCACCGACTCCATTGAGTTGTCCAACTCTTCGCGAGGGGGAGGAGCGATCTTGCGATCCGAGGTGCGGAACCCACCCTCGGGGAGACCATCGATGGCTTGCCGGAGAATCTTCGCGCTCTCCTTCATCTCCGCCATTCGCACCAGATAGCGATCGTAGACGTCGCCGCGCTTGCCGATCGCGATGTCAAAGTTGAAGTCTTCGTAGCTCGAGTACGGGTTCGACTTTCGAAGGTCGAACGGTACTCCGCTTGCACGAGCGATCGGACCAGAACAGCCGAGTTCGAGTGCTTGCGTCGCGGTCAGAACACCGACGTCGTAGGTGCGCTCCTTGAAGATCGGGTTCTCGCTGAGAAGACCTTCTAGAACATCGACCTCACCGGGGAAGCCTTTCAAGAAGGCGTCTAGCTTCTCTGCAAAGCCATCCGGCATGTCGCCGCGCAGTCCGCCAGGGACAATCCAAGAAGGCATCATGCGAACTCCGCTGAACATCTCGAACATGTCGAGAATGAGTTCGCGTTGCTGCATGCAGTAGAAGAACGGCGTCATTGCGCCGAGGTCCAAAGCGTGGGTTCCCAGCCAAACAAGGTGAGAGGCGATTCGGCTCAGTTCGGCAAGGATGACTCGAAGGTACTGAGCCCGTCGAGGGATTTCGCAGCCGAGAAGCTTTTCAACCGCCAACGCATGGGCAAGGTTGTTCCCATTGGCGTTGAGGTAGTCCATCCGGTCGGTCATGACCACGCATTTGTGATACTGCTGGTACTCAGCCTCCTTCTCCATGCCCGTGTGGAGATAGCCGATCACGCACTTGCACTGAATGATCGTTTCGCCCTCGAGTTCGCAGATGACTCGGAGCACTCCGTGAGTGGACGGGTGCTGGGGGCCCATGTTGACGATCATCGTATTCTCAGCGGTGCGCTGGAAGATCGTTTCCGTCGACGGCATGAACGTCGGCTGATTCATTGTCTTTAAGATACCGGGCGCGGAACGAAGATGTTTCGCTGCACCCCGACCTCACATGTTGAAGTTCTGAATTTCGAAGATTCCGGCAAACGAACGGTCCCAC
>CAZAVC010000395.1:0-2542 GCA_964488265.1 uncultured Fimbriimonas sp. | reverse complement strand
TGATTACGCGATGTATCACTTCCAATGGAGAAATCAGGCAGCTTTGGAGACGTCTCTCACAAATTCGCCCAGAATGTGCACAAACTGATCTTCTTCAGGACCAACCACGCCGGCGGCCTTCAGTTTCAAGACTTTGTAGGTTTCAGCCACTTCCCAGTCGGTCCGGAGCCGATCACGGAATCGAATGGCGTCTTCGCCCCAATCCATCCCGCGCGGCACCACGTACAGCCGATAAACGGGCGTGTCCATGTGATACTTCGAAAACGTTCGGTATGGGTTGTCGCTCAGGTCATCGGTGCGCCAGCCGAGCGGTGCTAGTTTAGTGGAAAACGAAAGTGCTTCGTCAATGCTGTCGACGTTCAGCAACATATCGATGGTGGGGCGAGCCACCATGCCTGGAATGGCCGTGCTTCCAATGTGTTCGATTCCCTTGACCCCAAGTGTGGTTTCCAGGCGCATCTTCATCGATCGAAACATCGAGGGCCAGCCGCCGTTGTAGCGAGTGAGTCCAGAATGTCGTGGCAATCGATTGGTTCCCAAATCAGCCTTTCCTCATCCGATCTACTTTAGGAATGCCGAAGCGTCCCCGTATAGGTTTTGCCCTAGTCCCACGTTCGAATGACCGGTAAGAATGGCGGGATTGGGGCTTTAGGGCTTATCGTTCGGCGACCCAGACGTTCCGGAAACGGATGAGGTTGCCGTGATCTTGCAGTCGCACCGGCCGAGGATCCGGTGATTCGGGTGCACCCGCGCCGGTTGGGTTGGGCAGACGTATGTTGTCGTGAACCATCGTTCCGTTGTGCACCAGTGTTAGCCGTGCATCGGCGACCTTCTTGTCACCCTCCCATCGTGCGGCGGTGAAAGTGATGTCGTAGGTTTGCCACTGACCGGCGGGCTTCGCCATCGCAATATCCGGAGCTTTGATGGTGTAAACCCCGGCGCATTCGTTGTTCGCCGGACCGCGAGGAGCGGAGTTCAAAATCTGAACCTCGTAACTGTTTTGCAGGTACACGCCTGAGTTTCCGTTCGCTTGGCCCTGCTTGCCGTTGTCGTCCACCATGAACTCCACGTGCATCTGGAAATCTTGAAACTTATCTCTGGTGACTACGTCACCGGACGCGGGCTTCACTTGCATCGCCCCATCGACCCAAGACCAAGGTGTGGGCTGGCTCGGATCTCTACCAGACAGCCAGTTCGTTCGGATATCCCCTTCCGATTTCAAAAGCCACTTGCCACCCTTCGGGGGCTCGGCACTGGGGTGGCCAAGATCGCGAATGCGCAGATTGCGCCACTTCACCACCGCGCCGGATACGTCATGGCTGTGCACCTGAAGACCGATGAATCCGGACTGAGTCATGCGATCGGTCGTATCGGTGACGGGGATCCCGTTCACCCAGGTTCGGAACCGATCTTTGTGGGCCCAAACTCGAAACTTGTTCCACTGACCGTTCTTAAAGGCCGACTTTGCCCGCGACGAAGTAGGTTGGAACAACCACCCGCGGCGACCTTCTTCGTACAATCCGCCCGACCACGCCCGGTCGCTGGGATCGATCTCTATCTGATAACCGTGAACCTGTCCGTTCTTGTAACCACCCACGCTGTGCGACCGAATCTGCACTCCCGAGTTGAGCTTGGGATCGACCCACACTTCGTACTCCAGCTCAAAGTTCGCATACTCCTTTTCCGTGCAGAGGAACGAGTTGGGCGTTCCCTTGACGGTTTTTCCAACGATCTCCCCGTTGGAGATTTCATAGGCTGCAGCGCCACCCAATTGCTTCCAGCCGTTAAGCGACGTGCCGTCGAACAACGGGGTCCAACCCGGAACCACGGAAGCGGAAAGAAGAAGAGCGAGAGAGGTGATCATGATTTTTGCTTTCCGGTCGGAACTTGATTTAAGGTGTACCACCCTTCCGTAGTCCACATGGGCTTGCCCGCTTTACTCTTGAGGTCTCGAAGGCGGAAGTGGAAAACCCGTCCCGTCTCAAGTCCGCTGAACTTAAGCCTTACCGATTTTCCGTCTCGACTGGGTGTGACGGAGGTGGCAAGGTGTCGCTTCTGGTCCACCTTGGGGCCCCCGTAGAACTGCTTCGGCTCGTACCGGAAGGAGTCGATCTCGTAAGTGTCGAGTTTTGCCAACACGTTCGCGTCGGCGGGTTCGGTGAAGTCGATCGTGAATCCGTCCGAATCAGCCTTGACGCGCAGCATCTCAAAAGCCACCTTGCCGTTGGGCGTCAAACGCTGAAGTCCGTAGCGATGGTTCTTGTGGTTCCAGTTACCGTTGCTGCCGATGCCTCCCACATAAAGTTTGCCGTCCGGGCCCCAAACCAACCGGTTCACGCCCGCCTCGATGCCCTGGCAGAACCTAAAGACCACGCCTTGATACACCCCGTTCACCTTCTCTAGATAGGTGCGCTGAATGCCCCCGTAGGTGACGTCTCCAAACAGCATCTGACCTTTGAACGGACCCGATTTCACGGGCACGGGCTCACTGGGCGAGTTGCTGATTTCCCCGTGCGGAAGCCAAAGCGCGGGGGGATCGGCT
>CAZAVC010000394.1:0-2572 GCA_964488265.1 uncultured Fimbriimonas sp. | reverse complement strand
CCAGTATAGGATCATTCCGTCTTAAGTGAGGGTAGTCGACAAGAGGAAGGAGCGAACCTGTCCTCCATTTCGCCGGAAATGCAAAAGCGTGTCCCGAAGGCTCCCAAAAACGTGCGAAGATAGAAGCAGGAACCCTTCGATGCTGAACGGACTCATTGCGCTTTCTCTAACTGGTTTATCCTTACATCAACCGCCGATCCCCGCCCAAAAGAGCGGATGGCGAGATCCCTTCCGCCTTGCGTTTGCTATCGAAACATCGGGCAACCCGTACGACTTTGAACTCAACGATGTACGGGTGGAGTTTCGGCTGAAAGGGAAGGAAAAGCCGGAGGACCGGGCCGCTTACTGGGACGGTAAACGGTGGAACGCGGTCATTCTTGCCAAGGGCGAAATCGAACCCAAAAGTCTGCGCGTCATCCGAAACGGCGCGCCCGTCCAAGGGGTGAAGATTCAACTGGAGCCCATGATGAGGGCTCGCAAGAACCCCCGCTCGTTCATTGTCAAGGGCGGCAAGTGGGGCTTTGCCGATGAGCAAGGCAAGCCGTTTTGGCCGATCGGTTTCAACCTGGGTTGGCAGTCGCCAGGACTCCCCGACCTAACGCAAACCATCAAAGAGATGGGGAACTCGGGGCTCAACTGGACCCGAATCTGGACCAACCACTGGGACCAAAAGAACCCCTGGTGGCCGCTGGATCGCAAGGTGGAACCGGGCACGCTGGACCAAACCAACCTCAGCCGATGGGCCGATCTGGTGGACGCCTGCGAAGCCAACGGTGTGCGGTTCCAATGGGTGCTCTTCCACCACGGTCAGTGGACCACCCGCACCAACCCCAACTGGGACGAGAACCCCTGGAACACCAAAAACGGCGGATTCCTAGCCGATCCCAAGGAGTTCTTCACCAACGACAAAGCCAAGAAGCTCGCCAAGATCTGGCTGCGATACGCGGTGGCTCGGTGGGGACATTCCGACTCCATCATGGCGTGGGAGCTGTTCAACGAGGTCGAATGGGTGAACGCCATCGTAGAGAAGCGGGAAGAAACCGTCGGCGCTTGGCACAAAGAAATGATGAAGTTCGTGCGTGATCAAGACCCTTACGATCACCTGGTCACGAGCAGCTCGGGAATGGAGCTCCCCATTTACGAATCGGCCGATTACTACCAGCCACACGGGTATCCGCCCAGTGTTGCCGCCATGATCTTCTCTCAGCCCAAGACCACGGATAAGCCGATCTTCTACGGGGAGGTGGGACCGGGAGACCTAATGGCGCAGGGCTCGCCGCAGGTTGCCGCCATTCGAGACGGAATCTGGAGCGGGCTTTTGAACCTACACGCGGGTGCGGGCCAGTACTGGACCTGGGACCTGGTGTACCGAGACAAGCTCTTCCCCGAGTTTTCCTATGCGTCGCGCATTCGGCAGGCGATTCAGCCCCTTGGGTCTAGCTGGAAAGTTCTGGATGTCACCGTTTCGGAGAAGTTGGGTTCGAATCTCACGTTCATCCCCGGTCGAGGGTGGGCGGCGAACACCGGCTACGACTTTGTTCTGCCCAAAGACGCGGGTCGATCGGGCGAGTTGAGCAAGTACTTCCAGGGCAAAAACAACGCCGCCATGCGAACCAAGCCCGTGACGTTCCAGTTCACCGCGCCAAAAGGCGGTAGCACCATCACCGCCAAGTTCAGCGAAACCGCCACCAACGGGGGAAGTCTTCAAATGACGGCCGCAGGAAAAACCGTCTCGGTGGAATTCGAGAGTGCGGACACCTTCAAGCAATCCTCGGTTAGAACGCTGAAACTCGAGGTCCCAGAGGGCAAGCACACGTTGGTTCTAGACAACAAGGGCACCGACTGGATCTCGCTCTCTTCGTTGGAGTTTTCCGGAATCGCCCCGGCGGCTTCGGCGCGAGCGATCGGGAACGGATCGCAAATCATCGCCCGGGTGAACGCCCAATCGGCGACGGAATGGAGCTTCCCCGCGCCGAGCAAGAAGAAGAATCTCGCTGCCGATATTTACGATCTCGACGCCAAGAAGTCGGTGCGGTTGCAGCTGGAAAACAAGAACGGAAAGGTGCGAATCCCGAACTCGGCGGCGAAGGACGCGATCGTCTGGATTCGATAATCGCCGTAGCCTAAGGAAAGGAAACCGATGGATCCCGCGATGCAAAAAGCTGAGATGGGGTCCATCATCGGGCTTGGCATCTTTGCCCTTGTAGCCCTCGTGGCGATGCTCGCCTATCGCAAACTCCTTCACAAGCGGATCGCAGAAAGGCGAGACGAGTTCGCGAAACTCGCCGAGATCCGCAACATGCAATTCCATCCGGGCTATAGGAGCGGGCTCCCCTTACTCCCAATGTTTGGGTTCTATGCGTTTGTTGATCGCGACCCTCTCGCCGAGCGGCTTTCAGAGTGGTTCGGCTTCTTTAACGCAGACCCGCACCCCGTACTCGCACCTGTTCTGTTCAAAGCGACAGACGACATGGAGTGGTTCGTCATCGACTACGCCACCGACTACTCCTCTTTCCGTGCTGATCCCGCTAAGAACGGCGCTCTTCTGCACAAGTCGATCACGATCGACCAC
>CAZAVC010000393.1:0-2578 GCA_964488265.1 uncultured Fimbriimonas sp. | reverse complement strand
GGCGGTGACCCCATCGCTTACGCTCGTTCTTCTTCGCCTTATAGTTGAAGGCGTTGATCTTTGCACCCTTGAACTGTCGCACGATTTGGGCAACAACCTTTGCACCCTTCACGTAGGGAGCGCCAAGGTTGGTGCTGTCGCCATCAACGACCATGACCACTTCGGACAATTCGACCGAATCACCAGTGTTACCGTCGAGTTTCTCGACGATGATCAGTTCGTCCATGGCGGCCTTAACTTGCTTTCCGCCTGTTTTGACAATCGCGTACATCGTTCTCTCCGGCCTCTCGTAAGGGTTGTTTCGCCTTTTGGTGGTCTGTTCCGAACGGTCCTTACGGTCAGCGATCGGGCACGAACTGCCAAGAATTGAAACGCACAAGAGGCGCAATCAAGAATTATGGCGAAAGAAGCCTCGCTTTTGCCACCTCAGAGGGCAATTTGGTGAAATCCGCAGATTCTCGCCGGGAGGAGCGAAGACATAAAAACGGATTTGCCCCTGGTACGTCTAGGATATCGCACGCCGTGTAGATTCGGTAGAGCGGGATCGCGTCTTTGTATTAAGACTTCGAATGGGGTCGGTATGATTCGCAAATCGGCGCCCCGAATGTCTCGACTTGAGCACGGCAGCCTTTGAGAGTGAAATGAGTATTCGGAAATTTCTGCCGATTCTGTTTGCCTTGCTCGTGTTCGTGATTGTCGGATGCGGTGGGGGTGGGTCGAAACCTCAATTTGTTTACGAAACCGACTGGACGAATCGAACGGCGGTGGGGCAAATCACGGGTCGATCTCAGCGAATCACTTTCTTCGACTCTTCTAATACTGCCGCCTTCACTCGCGTGATCAACAACACGTTCGACGGTCCGATGTCGTTCACGTACGACATCAACCCCGGGACGTACATGATCCAAGTCGAGCTGTTTTCTGAACTGAACGCTTCGGGAACGCTCACTGGGCTCCTCAAGAGTTATCGCACCATTTCGGGATCGTCAAAGTTTCGAACAAGCGTCGGCTCGGCTATTGCGGGCATCGGGGTCACGCCAACCGATTCCTCGTTCAAGGTCGGCTCGGGAAGGACGTACGTTGCGGCGGGTACGACTTCAGATAGTCGCACCACCTTCATTGCACCAAACTCGATGACATGGTCGCAAACGGGGGCTGTTGTCTCTTTGGATTCATCCGGAGCCGGATCGAACGCCGTTATCGCGACCGGAACCGCTCTTGGTTCGGGATCCATTCGAGGAACGCACTCTCCTTCATCCCTACTCGGTGCAGCAACGGTTGAGGTGACACCAACCACCACGACCCGCTCGAAGTGGACAGTGATGGTCTATCTGAACGCGGCGAGCGATCTTTATACATTCGCTCCGCTCAACTTCAACCAAATGGAAAGCGTTGCCCAAAACGCGGATGTTCGATTTGTTGTGCAGTGGAAGCTGTCTACAGACCTGTATTCAGATGCCCTCTTTAACGGCACTCGCCGCTACCTTGTGAAACCCGACACGACGAACGCCATCCGATCCGAGCTGATTCAGGACATGGGATCGAACGTGGACATGGGCGACTACCGCACACTCCAGAACTTCGTGGGCTGGGCGAAAGCGAACTATCCGGCGGATCGGTACTGCCTTGTGATTTGGAGTCACGGCAATGGCTGGCGACGTTCCACCGTGCCAGAGCCGACACGCGCGGTCAGCTTTGATGACGTCACCGGATCTGCGATCCAAATATGGGAACTTCCAGCGGCGATTGGCTCTGAAAAACTCGACATCGTCTCGTGGGACGCATCCCTTATGCAGATGATGGAGGTTGCCTACGAACTCAAGGACAGCGCTAAGTTTGTCACGGGCAGCGAAGAAAGCCCCCCCGGAGAAGGCTTGCCTTACGACCTCGTCTTCCAACGCTTCCGAGACAACCCGGACGAATCGTCTTCGAATCTCACTAAGGCCTTCGTGGATGGAATGCTGGCTGTTCCGGGCTACGCGCTTAGAAAGATCACCCAGAGCAGCGTAGACACCACCAAGCTCGGAGCCCTGGCAACCGCAATCGATGGGCTCGCGGCGGCGATGATCGCCAACTCGGCCGATGTGAATCCGATCCTTGGAACGGTACGAACCCAGGTCCAACGCTACTCACCTAGCGGAAGTCGTCAGTACGCGGACATTTACGACCTGGCGGCGAAGATCAAGGCCAACACCACCAACCTCGCCGTGCAACTGGCTTGCGACGAGGTGCAAGCGAAATTGCTAGAGGCGGTGGTTTGGAACGGGAACAACGCGCAGTCGCCCCGCAGCTTTGGATTGTCGATCGACTTTTCAACAGCCACCGGATTCGCACCCGCTAAGCCGGATTATCTGAACTTGCAGTTGGCGGAAGATACTCGCTGGGACGACTGGCTTTCGCTGGTCCCTTAACTCATCGCGCATCGAAAAGTGGCTCCGAGATCGGGAGAACCCGGTCGGAGCCTAAGAAAAAAAGGGCCCCGTGATGGGGCCCGATGGGCTTGGAGGGTTTCTTATGTCGCCGGGAACTCGTGGGGGATTTGGTCCCCGGTCGTGTCATCTCGGATCGGAGTCACCCC
>CAZAVC010000392.1:0-2579 GCA_964488265.1 uncultured Fimbriimonas sp. | reverse complement strand
CGCGGAACCGCTCTTGAACTGGCTCGAAAAGTAGGTAACCGAGAGTCCGCCAAGTTACTCGCCGAGGAGTGAGCGAAGGTTCAGACAAAGAAAAACTCCCCAACGAATATCGCTGGGGAGCAGTGGGATTCCAGGTGTCAACTTACTTGCTGAAGACTTCTTTGACCGCGAAGAACGCGGGCTTTGCTTGCAGCTTTCTATCGAACAGCAGCGGGTAGTCGGTTCGACCCCGAACCGGGAAGCCGTTCAGCCAAGACTCGCCGTCGTGGGTGCCCCAGAACGTGACTCGTCCGATCTGCTTCTCATACTTCTTGAAGAGAGCAAAAGCCTCGCGATACTTCTCGCCGTGAAGTTTGGCAACCTCATCCGGCAGACCCTGGGTGTAAGGGTTCATCACCGCAACCTGCTCCGGAGTCATGGCCTCGGTCCTCGACACATCTGCGCCTTGATACTTCGTAGGCAGAACGCCAAGGTCCAACTCGGTGATCATGACCTTCAAACCGAGTGCGGAATACTCCTGGATAGACTTCTCCATCTCGGCCAGCGGCATGTTCTCGATTCGCCAGTGGGATTGAATTCCAACCGCATGAATCGGCACCTTCTGGGCGATCAACTTCTTCAGGAGTTCGAGTGCCTTCGGTCGCTTGTATTCAAGCTCGATGTTGTAGTCGTTGTAGATGAGGATCGCGTCGGGGTCGGCTTCGTGCGCGGCTCGGAACGCCTCGGCGATGTAGTCCTCGCCTACGGCACGAATCCAGGGGGTTTGGCGATAGACGCCCGGACCATCGTTGATGGCCTCGTTCACTACGTCCCACTCTCGAATCTTGCCTTTGTAGCGGCCAACCACCGTCTTGATGTGATTACGGAGTCTCGCAAGGGCAACCTCTCGAGTGACGGGCTTGTCCCCTTCGCCTTGGAAAAACCATCGCGGAGTTTGCGCGTGCCAAGCAAGAGTGTGACCCACCACGTAACCACCCGCCTCTTGGGCAATTTTCACGAGGCGATCCGAGTCCTCAAACTGGAACTCACCTTCTCGCGGCTGCATCCCCTCCGGCTTCATGGAGTTCTCGGCGGTGAAGACGTTGAAATGCTTCTTGATCAGCGCCTCGGTTGCAGGTTGCTGCCCCTTCAAAAGCGAGGTGCTCACCGCGGTTCCAATCAAGAACTTGCCTTTGAAAGCGTCTTTAAGGGGGGCTACTTCTTGACTAGGCAGAGAGGCTGTGTTCGAATCCATCTTTGGCTGAAAGTCGGGCTTTGACTTTAGAACAGGCTGGGCGAGTGCAATCGCAGCGCCAATGGCAAGGGTAGCGGTAACGCCAAGCGTTGCCGCGACTTTGGCTCGTTTACCGAGACCTCGACCGCTACTTTGAGGTGAGTGCATCGTTGTATCTTACAACGAATTTTTCGTTAAATGAAGTGCCTTTTTGGCGGGTCCAGAGTTTGCCTAGCTCGCTTGCTGAATCATCTCTTACGCGTCATAGCGAAGAATGATAATATTTGCAATAGGAAGGTCTCTTCCTAAAGTGTTACATGAAACGTCTGATTTTTTCTGTTTTGTTCGTAGGAGCCATCCAAGCAGCTTTTGCCGGTTACACGTTTAACCCGGTGAGCGCGTCTAGTTGGGGAGCAAACGACACGACCCTTGGCGTCGACGGTTACGTTATCGAGGATTTCGAAGACGTGAACCTCGTCTCGGGATTGCAAGTGTCGGTTAGTAGTGTAAACGGCGGCTACGGCCCCACGTCTACCATTCCAAATACGTTTGACCCGTTTACCGACAGCACATTTGGAACTGCGTTCCAAATCGGTGGCGGAGGCGCTTGGGACGGTCGGCGAGGCCTCATCAACACTCGCACCAACCGCGAGTTCAACTACACGGAAGGGGATAGTTGGGGCAAGATCACGCTCCACTTCACCGCTCCCGTGTCGTCTCTTGGATTCAGTCTGCACCAGTCGGACCTTCCGCTGGAGGTGCTCATCGACGGGGTTTCCTACGGCAACTTGAATTCACTCGGCGGCTGGGGGAACAGCGGATCGCGCCAAGGCTACATGCGGATCGACGGAACCGCGGGCAGCACAATTAGCACGCTCACGTTTGTGAACGGGGAATCCGCTCCGTTCCGCGACGGGATCATGATCGACCACGTTGCGTTCAACCCAGTTCCGGAACCTGCGACCATGCTCGTGCTTGGCCTGGGTGCTTTCGCTTCATTCCGACGCAAGCGATAGTCCTCCACACACAGACGCCCCGCGAATCTCTCCAGAATCGCGGGGCGTTTTTTCGTGCCGAGCTTTGGGTCGGTCTATCGCTTGCCTACATGGCTATCCCGAGCCTGGAGCGGGATAAAGAACTGCACGATGATTGCCACGAGACCGAACATCACCAGCCAGACGATGGCCTTCACCGCCATCGAATTTGAGGTCTGAGCAATTCCCATCGCGCCCATAAAGGGCAGTAGAAGGAGCAACGAGGTCCAGGGCACGCTGATGGCACCGTTGCATTTAGGACAGCTGATCGTCCGTCCCGGACCGAGGGTGAGTTTTGTGAGACCCGGGATCTCCGGGGATTGGCAGTGAGG
>CAZAVC010000391.1:0-2596 GCA_964488265.1 uncultured Fimbriimonas sp. | reverse complement strand
GGTCATTAGGGCTCACACCAAGCAGTTCGGTGACGAGAGGGGACACGAATACGGTTTCTGGCTCTCCGTCCAAAGAAAATCTCCACTGGAAAACCGCTCCCGGAATGTGATCGGTGATCCGCTCGATTCGCTGGTACGCCTCGCTGATCAGAGTCTCGGCCACCTTCTCGGCCGTGACGTCCGTTCTAACGGCGATGAACCCAGAAATGTCTCCGTTGGCGTCAAGCTTCGGTCCGATACTGGTGTTCACCCAATAATGGGTTCCGTCCTTGGCTTGGTTACGGATGGTGCCTGTCCATACTTTTCCGTGGTGGATGGTTTGGTACAGCTCCTTCCAGAACAATCGAGAATGGTGCCCAGAGTTTAGGAGTCGGTGATCCGATCCGATAAGCTCTTCACGGGAGTACCCGGACAACTGCACGAACTTATCGTTCGCAGAAAGGATGTGGCCCCGCTTATCCGTCGTGGCGACAATGGAGTGCCTGTCGATGACGGCGCGATACGCCTCCAGCTCCGACTCTTGTTTCTGCAGCTCTGTGCGGTGGGCTTCCACTTCGGACACGGCCATGCGAAGAGACTTAAGGGTTGGGCGAACCCAAAGACCAATGGCAACGACAAACCAACCGATCAACCCGAAAAGCGCGGTGAAGGCCACGACCGCTTCGTCCTGCTTTTGCAACGAGATCGTGTCAAAGCACTGTGCACGGGCGTTTTCGACGGTGACCAGGAGCCTGCGCAAACCAGATAGTGCTGGAAACGCTTTTTGATCGTCGTCTGACGACGTATTCAGAAGTGGTCCGATCTGGCTCCAAGCAGCTAACTGCTCGGTTCGCACATTCTGTAACGCGCTGCGCAGAACCGGGTTGGGAGCGGCCGTCCTCTCTGCTCGGCTGATGGTTGAGTCAATTCGTCCGAGGTGCGCGGGGAGAATGCCTCGGGTTGCATCTTGTGCAAGAACAGAATCCGTTTCCCCTTCAAGAATCTCTTCGATCCGGTCTTCTAAGCGCGTGACACCAAGCGCGATTTCATGTAAAGAAAGCTTGATCTCTAGGGTAGTCGCAAGGTTGCGGTCGGCTTCAAAGCGATACCCCGCAAACCACACAATCCCGGTGGCAAGAAAGGCGAACAATAGGACGAGCTTCAACCCGGAGTTGCTCAAAAACCCCCTGCCACGTCGTGTAATGAGACTCGCCATAGTCTTGCCCAAGGGCCCTACGGACCCAGAAAATGCCGGAAGCTCAGGCGACTACGCAACGGGAGTGGGAGAGATCGGCACAGAGCCATCGCAACCGGCACTACTGATATTTGGGCAAGGAGCAATGATGTTTAGGATAAACAAGGATAAAATTAGTAAGTTCCCGTACTTTCTTCAATATCAGTGAACCATGATATGTTTTTGAGCCTGAATCACAAGATGGCGTAGTCCAATTTCGCGCCGTGACCGGGTCGATCTTCCGGCAGAACACACCCCTGAGTGATAGGTGCACCTGTGGCGGGATCGGGATTGAGATTCAAATGTGAGTCTAGATCAATATGATCGAACAGGGCCGACATCGCCGCTCCCGCCGCAATGGCAATGCTCGATTCGCTCATGCAACCTATCATTGTGCCCAGACTGAAAGCTCTTGCCGTCGCAACAATTCTAAGCGCTTCGGTGATGCCTCCGCACTTCATCAGCTTTAGGTTGACTCCGTCTACGGCGTGAGCCCACTTGGGGATATCGCTCGCGAATCGACAAGATTCGTCGACGTAGATCGGTAAGGCGCGATTCTTGAAGAGGGTCGGCAAGCCGTCTTCTCCACCTTCTACCAAAGGCTGCTCTACGTATTCCACGCCCCTTTCTGCCAGCCAAGGGATCATCTGCAGGGCTTCTTCCACGGTCCAACCCCCGTTGGCGTCCACTCGCAAGCCGACCCCAAAAGGCGCTGCCGCCTCTCTTGCGGCTTCAAAGTGCGCCTTGTCGAATTCGCGACCCTCTGGCGACCCCAACTTGATCTTCAGATTCTTTCCGCCCGTCATCGTCAGAATTTGGGGCACTCGCTCTTTGGTGACTTCCGGAGGGTTGAGCCCGATGGTGACGCTCGTCGGTACGGCTCGGCGAGGGAGTCCGAGCAGGCGATAGAGCGGCAATCCGGCCTGCTTGGCTAGAAGGTCCCAGAGGGCGCAATCAAGTGCGGCCATCGCGGGCGGATCGATCTCGCGGTCGCGCATCGCCTGCCAAACATCGTGGGGAGCAGGTGCGACCGGGTTCTGGAATCCGGCGTAGTCGTCGAAGAAGGCTTGGAGTTGCGACTGACCTCGGGCGGCGGTCCACTCTTTGGCGGTGGCGGGGCTGAGTTCTCCGTAACCTTCCAACTCACCGTCCGAAAGGGTGACGTAAAGGTTATCGCTGGAGGACGTCACCCCGCGGCTAATGGCAAGCGGGAACAGCTTTGGGTTGGTGATGGTGCGGAAGGCGATGGTCAGCGCCATGTTTTTAAGGTTACCGGCTGGGGTCTGGACGCGCCAATCGTCGCGACCCGGTTGAGCCTCAAAGGTGAAGCACCCGCTTCTCGCCTAAACCTGGAACGAATTTCCCGGAAACCACCCCGTCTCC
>CAZAVC010000390.1:0-2624 GCA_964488265.1 uncultured Fimbriimonas sp. | reverse complement strand
AGGAGTCTTGTTTTGGGCAAATGCCGATGCACAAACGGCGAGAGCCGCTGCGATGATTGCAATCTTCTTCATAGCTTTCCTTAGACTTACCGAAATTTCGTGAGAAACCCGACTTGCTTAATCCCATTATACGAAATGTACGGTTGTACATGTTCAGTTCCCAGAATTGCCCCTCCAAATGAGAATCCTCCACACGAACGACCTCCACGGAAAGCTCACCGACGCTCGGTTCCCGGCTCTTCTTGTTGCCCGGGAGACCGCGGACCTCTACTTCGATTCCGGCGATGCTATCAAGGCGGGCAATCTTGCCATTCCCCTTGGAGTCGATCCGGTTTGGGAGCGGTTTCACGAGGCGCGGATCACGGCGAGCACAATGGGAAATCGCGAATCGCACCCGCTGAAATCGGCGTTTGAAGCAAAGCTCAAGGGCTGCTCGCACCCCATGCTGGTCGCAAACATGTTTGACAAGGCGGGGAAAGAGGCTCTCCCCCCGTTCCTCGTGACGCAAGTCAAAGGTCGGCGAGTGGGCGTCTTCGGGGTGATGGTTGCAATGGTGACTTCAAAAATGAAGACCCAAATGGCAAGCGCGTATCTTTGGACGAACCCCATCGACCGGGCGGTGGAAATCGCGAAGCAACTTCGACCGGAAGTCGACGATCTATTCGCACTGACCCATATTGGGTTCAACCAAGACCAAAAGCTCGCTGAAGCCTGTCCAGAGATCGACGTGATTTTTGGCGGACATAGCCACACTATTTTGGAGCAGCCCGTCAAGGTGCATGGCACCTGGATCGCCCAGGGTGGAAGTCATGGCAGATACCTTGGCTTGTACACTTGGGACGGCGAGAAACTTGCGGGTGGACTCAAACCGTGGCCAGAATCGACGGTTTGATTCGCTGGAATCTCCCACTTTGCGCAAGATTCTAGTAAGGTATCCACGTGCGACGACGTGCTTTGCCTCTTACCACCGCAGCCGTATGCGGTCTCGCCCTTGCCGGCGCTAGTCTGGCATGGAAAGGTCAACAATCCGGATTTACAGACACGCCTTTGCTGCCCGGATCGAAGTGGCGCGTTCATGATGCCAATCGACCCATTCCCGAGGTAGTCACACCCGGCGCACTGCCCTCCACCGATCCCGTCCCCGCGCCGAGCGATGCGATCGTGCTATTCGATGGGAAGGATCTCTCAAAGTGGAAGTCGGGCGAAGGTCCGGCTAAGTGGACGGTGAAGGATGGCTACTTTGAAGTGACTCCGGGGTCCGGACCGCTTTTCACGAAGGACAGCTACGGGGATTGCCAAATCCACCTCGAGTTTTCCAGTCCAGTCCCGGTCCAATCGGCAGATCAAGGTCGAGGCAACAGCGGCCTGTTCTTCGGCGGTGATCGATACGAGGTGCAGGTTCTAGACACTTACAAGAACCGGACCTATGCGGACGGTCATGCAGGCGCCATTTATGGGCAATCGCCTCCTATGGTTAATGCTTCTCGTGCTCCGGGAGAGTGGCAACAATACGACGTGGTCTACCGCGCACCGCGATTCGATGCAGCGGGCAAAGTGGTTAAGGAAGGATCGTTCACCGTGTTCCACAACGGAGTTCTGGTTCAAGACCACCACGTGATCATCGGTTCCACCCTGTACCGATCGGTCCCGAAGTTCTTCCCTCATCCGCCAGAAATGCCGCTTAGCCTTCAGGACCACGGGAACAAGGTTCGATTCCGAAATGTGTGGCTACGACCCTTGCCGCCAAAGGTCGCCGAGTAGACCACGTAACCACGAGGGTACAAAGCCCCAATCCACTGAGAAACCTGATCGGTCTGCGGGAGAGACTGCAACGAACTCCCTTGCAGACCGATACAATGCGCATAGGGTTTTCGATTGAGCCTGCTACTGGAATTATCTGATGAGTGACGCGATTTGGTATTACGTGGGGTCGTTCGGGCAGCTTGGCCCTCTCACGAAAGAACAGATTGAGGAACTCATCGAGAGTCGCGTGATCGAGCGCGACACTTATGTTTGGAAGGCCGGGTTCCCAGACTGGATGCCCGCCAGCAGCGTGATCGAGCTTGATCCGGCGTTTAAGCTCGTTGAGCCTTTCCTGGCCCCGCCCCCACCCCCTAACCTCGGAACGGGACCTTCGACCCAAACCTACTCGCCGCCGAGCCCTGCTTTTCGTCAACCCGATCCGGTGTTCCCGTCGACTCCCTCATCCTCCACCGGCCCCACCTCCGCGCCTTTTGGCCAAACCTACGTCCCGATGATTTCGGGAACCGTCCAACGAGATCTGGCTTTCACCGCAGTCAAGAGTCCCTACAATCGCACCCTTGGCGGGGTTCTTCAGTTCATTTTCCCCGGAGTTGGCCGAATCTACATGGGCTATGCCGCATTAGGCGTCTTGCAAATGCTGTTCAGCATCGTCACCTGCGGGACCCTCTATCTCTGGTCGGTCATCGACGGGATTCTCATTCTGAGCGGCAAAGTTCACTACGACGGCTACGGTCGAAGATTGGACGAGTAAAGCCAACTGCCCAGCAATGCCTACCGATCGGTAACGTCGGCGGGGCAAAAACGTCAATAATCTAGAAGAGCATGAAGTCGTTGTCTCGTTTAATCCTTTTGGTTCTAGC
>CAZAVC010000389.1:0-2646 GCA_964488265.1 uncultured Fimbriimonas sp. | reverse complement strand
AAAAGGGTTGCGATTTCTCCTTTTCGCGAACGTGCCCGTAGGTCCGATCGTTCTATTCAGGTTCAAGACCTCGCCGGCGGTTAGGCGGCGAGTCCGTTATGTTGCTGGCGCTCTTGCAAGCTGATATTCACTTCCAAGCTGCCAAGGTCGCCCAGCTTAAGCGGGACAACCAGCGCCGGGATGTCAAGAGTCGAGATTTTCACTTTGGTGCCGCGAATGAGCGTGGGAGGAGTGATGTCGCACTTGATTCCCTGCTGAGCAAGGAGCGAAGCGCTGTTGCCCGAAATCATGTTCCCAAGCTCGGCAATGGCACTTGCCGCAAGTTGGTCAAAGATCACCATCTTTTGACCCACCATCGCGGAGGCGATTCGCAAGGCAGTGCTTCCGGAGAGGCCGTATAGAACCAATCCTTCCACGTTGCCAACAATGCCGCATACGATGTTGACCTGCTCCGAGGTGAACAACTGAGGCCTCGCCGCAAGTTGCCCGCGCTCTGGCGTTGTCCCAAGCACCATCTGGCACACGTTGATCGCGGCTTCGGCAAAGGGTGCTACGTACTGGACTTTCATCGTTGTACGTTCCTTTATGCCGCGATCAAGTTGTTAACCTTTTCGACGACATTGTCGGGTTGGAACGGCTTGATAAGAAAGTCTCGGGCTCCGGCTTGAATCGCTTGCAGAACCATGTCCTTCTGGCCCATTGCGCTCACCATCATGATGCGCGCGTTGGGGTCGATCTCCTTGATTTTGGCCACGGCAGAGATCCCGTCCATCACAGGCATCGTGATGTCCATGGTCACGCCATCTGGCTTGAGGCTTTGATACAGCTCCACGGCCTCCTGACCGTTGGTGGCTTCGCCCACAACTTCAAAACCGTTTCCGGTGAGAATAGCCTTCAGCGTCGCTCGCATAAAGAGCGCGTCGTCGGCGACAAGAATTCTTTTACTCATTGCTGTTTCCTTGTTGTCTGGTTTTCAATTGGGGAGACCTTAGGCGGCCAGCACCCGGTTGACGGTGTCGGTGACTTTCTCGGGCGAGAAAGGCTTGACGATGAACTCTTTTGCCCCGGAGCTAAGCGCTTCGACGATCATGTTTTGCTGCCCCATGGCGGAGCACATAACCACTCGGGCATTCGGATCCCCGTTCCGGATTTCCTTGAGAGCTTGGATTCCGTCCATTTCCGGCATGGTGATATCCATGGTCACAAGGTCGGGCTTGAGTTCGTTGTAAAGCCGAACGGACTCTCTTCCGTTGGTGGCTTCCCCCACGACCTCGAATCCCGCCCCGGACAAGATGTTCTTTAGCGTGACGCGCATAAACATCGCGTCATCGGTGATTAAGATGCGTTTCGCCATTCTCTTGACCCTGCTTGTTCGATCGGTTTTTGGTAGAAGAAGGGGACTGCGGTTTCGAGTCCAATCTCCTTCGCGTTGAAAATTCTTTCGGTTCCGCCTACGAAGAGGATTCCGCCCGGCTTGAGTGCGGCATGGAACCGTTTGTAGAGCGCGTCTTTCGCCTCGTCGGAGAAGTAGATCACCACGTTGCGGCAGCAAATGAGATCAAATCCCGTTTCAAAGCGGTCGGCCAGAAGGTTCTGCGTTTTGAACTGCAGATACTTCTTGAGCGGAGCGACCGCTTTAAAGTGCTCACCCTCTCGCACGAAATACTTCTGGTACTCCTTGGGCACCGCCTTCATGTCGGAGTCGTTAAACTCCCCACGCTTGGCTTGCGCGAGTGCCTCTTGGTCGATATCCGTTCCGACAATGCTGTGATTGCCCGGAAACTTCGCATCAAGCACGCACGCTAGGCTGTGGGCTTCCGCGCCATAGCTGCATCCCGCGCTCCAAATCTTCAAGGAGTTGGAGTTCTTCAGTAGCTTCGGAAGAATGATCTTCTCGAGCTCGCCCCACTTCTCTGGGTTGCGGAACAACTCGGAGACGTTGATGGCAAGTCGGTCCAGGAACCACTGGGTGCTGCTCGAAGAAGCGGAGACAAACGTATAGAATGCATCCAGATTGGCGCACGCCTTCGATTCCATCATCGATACGATTCGGCGCTGAAGCTGGTCTTGCTTGTACAGCGTAAGATCCAGTCCCGAGAGTCGGTGGAACTTCTTGTAGAAGTCTGCCCAATTGTCTTTGGTCGGTAAAGCGGTGCTAAGCGGCATTGGTTCTATCTCCCTTTAGAGCGGCAACCATGGCTTGCCCAATCTGATCGATCGGGAACTCCGCGTTGACTCCTCCAATTTCTTTGGCAGCCTTCGGCATGCCGTACACGGTGCAAGATTCTTGGCTCTCGCCGAAGACGGTGCCCCCGGATCGCTTAATCGCAAGGGCACCCGCTGCTCCGTCTTTCCCCATCCCTGTCAAAACGATTCCCACACATTTGTTGCCCCACGCTTCCACCGCGCTCAGAAACAGGTGGTCGGCCGCGGGTCGAACGCCGTGGATGCGATCGCCTTCATCAAGGGCGATGTTTCCGTACTTGTCCACGCGCATGTGCTTGTTGCCCGGTGCCACATAGGCCAGTCCTGGTTGAACCTTGTCGCCGTGCTTGGCCTCTTTGCAGGGCATGGTCCCAATGGCATCGAGTCGCTGAGCGAGCGATGCGGTGAACCCTTCCGGCATGTGCTGAACGATCAGCATGG
>CAZAVC010000388.1:0-2650 GCA_964488265.1 uncultured Fimbriimonas sp. | reverse complement strand
CTCGTACTCGCCGATTTTCTCTTGTTTTTCTTCAACCAGTTTCCAAGTCACCTTTGGGAGCCGTTTTGGCGTGCGGCCGTACACTTCTCGATCAAATATCTCTAGAAGCTCGCCTCGACGGCGCTGCCAGTCTTCGCGAGACTTGATCTCGGATCCATCAGAGAACTTCATCAAGGGCGGTACCTCGCCCCAAATCCATGCCTTGCTCTCGTCCGTGTTTGCGGCGTTTGGAGCCGTTGGCACCATCCCGTCCGCATAGGGTCGCAGCGTCTGAATCCCGAGCATCGCGAGCGTTTCTCGGTGATCTTGTTCGGCGGTGACGGTAGGCACGGGAGCTTGTAAAGCAAGCGAAAAAATGAGCGTTGTCAGCATATAAAGCCTCCTTTGGCTAATTGACCTATTTTAACGATGTATCTTTTACGTTTCGTGCAGTTTTCGGTCATTATCGACGTTCAAAACGCCCGCAACCGACTTATACTCAGCACATGGTCCAGGTTGCGGCCGCGATAGCGTTATCGCTGAGTGCCACCCCCCTCAACGTTGAGTTTACGGTTAATCCCGCTGTAAAGCGAGACCCGATTCACCCCTACATCTATGGTCAGTTCATTGAGCACCTGGGACGCTGCATCTATGGCGGCATCTGGGCAGAAATGCTCGAGGATCGGAAGTTCTTCCATCCAATCACCAAGAAGTTCGATCCCTACCGCTCAATGCTCGATACCCCCTATCCGGATCTGAAGGGTTCCCCTTGGCAACTGCTGAAGGGCGAGGTTGAGATGGTCAAGAAAGACCCGTTTGTGGGCAAGCAAACTCCCAAACTCATGGACGGCGCTGCAATCCAGCAGGCTCGCTTAGGGACCGTTGCGGGCAAGGAATACGTTGGATATGTTTGGCTGAATGCAGCGGCACCCAATGCCAAGGTCACCGTGAAGTTTGACGGTAGCGAGACGACCCTTACTCCCTCAATGGGCAGCTATAAGAAGGCGACCTTCAAGTTCAAGGCCACCAAAACTACGGACGACAACGTTCTGGGGCTCGCGGTTCAAGGCGCGGATGTCTTAGTCGGTACCGTCTCGATCATGCCCGGCGACAACGTTCGCGGCATGCGAAAAGACACCCTCGACAAGCTGAAAGACCTGGGCGGCACCATCTACCGGTGGCCGGGCGGCAACTTCGTGAGCGGCTACGACTGGCGAGACGGAATCGGCGATCGAGACCGTCGACCTACTCGCGGCAACCCAGCCTGGGGCGGCTTGGAATACAACGATTTCGGCACCGACGAGTTTCTCGACTTCTGTAAAGAGATCAATGCAGACCCGCTAATCACGGTCAACACGGGACTTGGCGATGCTTACACCGCTGCTCAGTGGGTGGAGTACTGCAACGGATCCACCAAAACCATCGGCGGTTCTTGGCGAGCGAAGAACGGTCGAAAGGCTCCCTACAATGTGAAGACTTGGTGCGTGGGTAACGAAATGTGGGGCGACTACCAGCTGGGCTACATGAAGCTGGAGCACTACGCGATCAAGCACAACTGGGTCTCCGAGGCGATGTGGAAGGTCGACCCGAGTCTGCAACTTGTTGGTAGCGGAGACTTCGGAAACCCCGACGCGAAAGATTCGCGTGGTCGTCCCGACCTGAACAAGAGCTTCACCAAGGGGCTTTTGGAGCGGTCCAGAGACTACATGACTCACATCTCGGAGCACTTCTATGGCGGCCGAGCCCCTTGGACTCGTGATCCGCGATTCCCGCTCAAGGAGGCGGTCAAGCAGATGGCGAACCCCATTCGCAGCAAGGCCGAGGGTCACCGCCGGCTTCAGCCGACGCTTCGCGGATTCAACGGAAAGCTCGTTCCAATCGCCATGGACGAATGGAACTACTGGCACCGCGAGTACACCTACGGTGAGCTTGGCTGCGAATACGATCTCGCAGACGCGCTGGGTATCGCCGCAGGACTGCACGAGTTCTACCGAAACACGGATGTCATCACCATTGCCACTTACGCGCAAACGGTGAACGTCATCGGTGCCATCAAGACCACTCGAACCGCTGCCGAACTGGAGAGCACGGGATTGGTGCTTCAGGTCTACCGACACAAGTTCGAGAAGAACCCGATCGAGGTCGAAGGCGATTTCGGAGATCTGGATATCTCCGCTGCCATTTCGGACGACGGCAAGACTCTGACGATTGGATGGGTGAACCCGAACAACTCTGCGGTTGCGCTCAAACCGAATGTTTCCGGATTTGATCTTTCCAAGGCGAAGGCTTACGTGGTGAGCGGCGCCGAAGAAACCTCGAAGAACGCGCCGGGCAAGCCTCGTCAAGTTGATATCGCAGAGATCAACGGAACCACGGTTCCGCGACTCTCCTGCGGTGTCATCGTTCTAAAAAAATAGACCTTTAACCTCAACCGTCATGCCCGCTAAAGCCTATGCTTTACGGCATGACGGTTTCTTTGTGCCCGCTTGTTCTTGCTGCTGCGGTTCTGCAACCTGCCTTGCCGCAAGAAAACAAAGGGACAACGATTTCGAACGTTCCTTACGTAGAGAGGGCCAAGCCAGACGAAAAGCAGTATCTGGACGTCTATATCCCAACGGGCAAAAAGGATTTTGCCACGGTGGTTTGGTTTCACGGAGGTGGGCTCACGGGC
>CAZAVC010000387.1:0-2663 GCA_964488265.1 uncultured Fimbriimonas sp. | reverse complement strand
GCCGATTCGGATCGCCGCTTCCCGATATCGCCCATCCTCGGTAGCTCGGTGCAGGTTCACCAAGAACGGGAGAACGTGGTAGGTAACGTTCTTGTATGGCTTGTTCGCAGTGCCATCCCAATTCCAGAGACCGGCGATGGAACCATCTTTTTCTTGTTTGGACAGGAGGAAGTCGCCAAATTTACGCGCAAAGGCAAGCCATTCTGGTCTCTTGGAAACTCGCCAGGCATCTAACACTCCCATCATTCCATCGGCGGCGATGCGCAGGTGAGTGGGCTCGGTTCGCCAGGTTACGGTGCTGTCTTTCTGAATGTCGTACCAAGTTTTGGGCACGCCGGACGGGTTCATGGAGTTCTTTACCCATAGGTTGACGAGGTCTTCTGCCTGCGCCACACGAGCCGCGTTTTTAGTCTGCACACCGTCCTTAAGAAGTAGTGCAGCGGCGGTGAGCGCCTTCCCTACGAATCCCATTTGGCTACTCGTATCGATGACTTCCCCGCTTGGGACTTTCACTTGGAAGGGCATGCTGGGTACCCCGTTGTATCGAACCCCCACTCTCGCCAACAGATTCAGACTCTCGCGATACGCAATCTCCTGGTTTGCCTTAGGAACCTTTGGGTCGGCGTCTTCAAAGGCTCGTCGCCAGCACGCATGAACGGCCCCACCATACTGAGAAGAGGAATCCGACTGGATTCTCAAACGGTATCGCTGTTCAAACCCCTGCTCCATTGGGTGACTCCGAACCGCCCAAGCCTTCCCCGGTCCGCCAACATAAGTGCGATCACCTTCCGACCCCGGAAACTGAAACGCGATGGCGAGTCGTCCTTCGTTTAAGAAGCCGAGAGAGCCGAAGCGCATCCGACCGTCAACGATTCTGGGGCGATGATCTTCTCCGGCAAATGCAGTTCCTTCCGGCGAAAGGTGAGCCAGCTCAAGCGTGACTCCATCTTGGGGGTTGCGAACCATCGCCACCGGGAGAGGCAACCGGTCTTCCCGGACCAATACCACCTCTGCGTCGGGCTCTGAACCAAGGGCGTCCTTCGGAACGGATTCGTTTTTGCGATACCAGACTGCCGGAATGAAGCATTCGTAATCGCGGAGTCGCGATGGCGCGTTTGTGGAGAGAGAGAATCGTGACGAGAACGCTTTGTCCGTCCCGACGGTGAGCACACGAACCGTGCGATCGACAATGAATCCAGAGGGAACGTTTTGGTACCGATCGGTGACGAGCAGGCTAGAGCCCCCTGGAGTCTTCACGACGCCTTGCGCGCGTCCATCTTTGACACTTTGATAGGGAGTTCTTAGCCATGCTGCGGATCGATCCGATTGGATGATTTCGAGCTCAAGAGGGGTCTGCTGCCCCCAATTCCCTAATTGGATACCACCGGTCCCGACTTGCACAAAATCGGCCCGCATTGCCAGAGACAAGAGGACAACGCTACCGACCATTCACCGCTCACAATCCACGAGTTCAAGGGCGAGTTTTTTGGCGGTTACGTCGCTCTGTCTCGCTCACTCCTCATAGTAAACCGGGAGCGATGTTTCTGCACCTTTCCTGCACAAACTCTTTCAGCTCATTTCCAAGGAAGCAGTGTGATTCGGGCGCTGTATGGTCCGTTCGCTTTCCAGTTGGGTCAGGGTAAGTACGGAGTTGGTGCCTGAGGAACCACTGGGGACGCAAAGGACCTCAACCGCTGCTGCTCTCACTTTAGCGCGGCGTTAATCGCCGGGTGCTTGTCAGCACCCGGCTTTGTAGTTGCTTGGTTAGTTCTTGCGCTTCTTACGAAGAATGGCAAGTGCGCCAAGGCCAAGGGCAGCCATGGTCGCGGGCTCTGGTACGGCTTGTACCGAGACGTTATCGAAGAACATGTGCGTCCCAGCGGCAGGTCCGTTCACCGCTCCAAGCTGAAGGGTCACACCACCGCTCACGTCTGGGCCCGCCGTAGTTGCAAAAGAGAATGTCTTCCACTTGTTCGGGTCGGCATCTAACGCGAGCGGTGCTCCACCAAGAATCTCCGATTTGGACGTACCACCACCGGAAAGCTCAGAGAAGAATTCGGCGAAAGCAACTCCGCCGGGCGACGAGTAGGTTCCACGAGCATCGAACGAGATAAGAATCATCATGCCCGGAGTGACCGTGCCGATTCCGATGTTCGCCTGCTTGATAAGCGAATTGCTGGTGACAACATCGTTATTCAATGATGCTGCGAATGTCCCTCCAGATGGGTTGACGTTCGTGATGGTTTGTTGGCCTGCACCGGTTGGAAACTGAGTCCAGCCTGTGTAGTCACCGGTTTCAAAACCGCCGTTGTTTGTTAGTTCGACCGCCTGAGCCGTCGTTACGTTGCAGAACAGCATTGTTCCTGCTGCAAAAATCCCTAGAATTTTCTTCATTGGTTTTCCTCGTTGAAAACACCGGAGCACTTTCAACAAGTCTCCGCCTTCATCATATAGAAGCGTTTCGCGAAACGTATCGAAAACTTTTTTCTCTAGTATATTTGCGGGGATATTAGCCAATCCTTAACGGATTTCTTTCTCGACCGTGTCCGTTGGGGGCGGTTTCTTCTTCTCGGGTGCATGCCCTATCTGGCCGCTTGAACCTAACTCACAAGGAACTTTCGTGTTAGTGCGAATACTACCCGCATTTTTACGGGAGAATCGTT
>CAZAVC010000386.1:0-2670 GCA_964488265.1 uncultured Fimbriimonas sp. | reverse complement strand
CGAGCGTTAAGGAGGCATGGAGAAAGTTCCAAGAGAGTCGGCCGACCCTTGCCATCATTTTGGGATCGACCGGGCTTGCCATTGCGTACGGGATCACGCATGACCTGGTGACTGCACACGTTGCGGTCGAGCACTTTACAGTCCACCACGAGCGTATCGTGCCCTCGGAAAGCCCGATCGTGATGGCGCTTGTGTGGGGCGTCATCGCAACCTGGTGGTTCGGAGCGGGGGCAGGATTTTTGTTCGCCCTGGCGGCTCAAATCGGTGACCGACTCCCGAAGTTGCTTCCGCAAGATGTGCTCCGCGCTGAACGCCGAGTTCTCGTCGGGACATGGATCAGCGCCATGCTCGTACTCGTGGGAACTTACGCCTACCGTGTCTCAGAGTTTAAAGGCAAAAATGTGGAGTTCGAAGTTTGGAGCGGTTTTATGAGGCTTACAGCCGTGATGATCACTCACGTTTACAGCTACATCGCTTGTGCTGTAGCAGGTTTTGGACTTCTAGTCTGGATTCTCGTTCAGCGAATAAAATCGCGCTCTTTTAGCCCAGCGATTCCTCAATCACCGGATTAGTAAGCGTCCCGATCCCGTCGATCGTGATCTCCACCGTGTCACCCGACTTCAGCCACAACTGAGGTTCGCGAGCCATCCCAACTCCGCTCGGCGTGCCCGTCAGTATCAGCGTCCCCGGGTGCAAAGTTGTGCTGCCACTCAAGAACGAAATGATCTCCGGCACATCGAAAATCATGTCGCTTGTATTGGTTTGTTGAACGATCTCCCCATTCAATCGAGTGGTGAGTTCCAGAGCGTTCGGGTTCGGAATTTCATCCGCGGTAACGATATAAGGCCCCACCGGGCAGAACGTATCAAACGTCTTTCCTCGGCACCACTGGCTTCCGCCCCACTCTTTCTGCCAGTCCCGAGCGCTGACATCGTTCCCGATCGTGTAGCCCAACACGTAGCTCAGGGCATCCTCGCGAGAAACGTTCTTGGCGGTTCGACCAATGACAATCGCCAACTCCCCTTCAAAGTCCACTTTCTGACTATCCAAGTGGCGAGGAAGTTCAATGGCCCCTCCCGGATCCTGAAGCGCGCCGGGCTGCTTCATAAAGACAACGGGGAACTGCGGAATCTTCGCCCGAGTCTCCTCCGCGTGGGCGCGATAGTTCAAGCCGATGCAGAAGATCGCGGGCGGTTCAACGGGCGCCAGATATCGATCAACATCTAGAAAAGTGTCGGAAGGGCGCAGGGTTTCAAAGATCGACCCATGCAGCAAATCGGCACGATCCCCTTTAGGGATTCCCCAGCGAACAATGCCGTCACTATCCAGAAACCGAGCGATCTTCACCGTCCCCGTTTTACCCCGGGGGTCGGGTTTACCCGCAGAAGGCGATTATCCAACCGACTTCAGTGCTTCTGTAGCCCAGCCAATGGACTCCACGTAAAGGCTCACCAAGGTTTCTGGAAGTGCGCCAATTTCATCGACTTCATCCCAATAACCTTCTTCGTAAGCCATTACCGTCTTGAGAACCCTGGACATGGGAGTGTTCGCATTGTGGTCGGCAAGGGCAGTCGCCATATCCGCGCTGATCGGAAGCTGTTCCAAAATCTGCACAATCGGCATGTCGAAAAGGGCGGGCAGCACCGAGAGTAGGCCCATGGTGAAATACCGATCCTCTTGACCGAACTTCATCTCCGTCGCCAGCAATTCGCACAGCTTGCCGCGAATCATGCCAATCATCGCCAGTTCTTGCGGCTTATCTTTCACGCCGCTCATGGCGAGCATCGATACCAACGAGGCAACCCGCTTCACGCCGAGCAGCATCAAGGACTGTCGAATGGAGTCGACCGGATCATCTAAACCGAAAGATGCGGAGTTGACCAACTTCAACAGTCGGAAGCTAAGAACAACATCGCTCGCCACCAAAGAATCAAGGGCATCGATCTTTACGTTCTCGTCTTGAAGCTTGCTAAGCAGGTTGAAAAGCACGGCTCGGTTCTGGGGCAGCGCTCTTCCCGGAACAACGACCGGTTCATCAATAAACTGACCTTGGAAGTATTCAAACCCAATGGTCCAGCATCGTTGAAGAACGGCGTGATTGCTAACGCCAATCGCAATCGCCCGTCTACCGGGATGCTTCAAACGAAAAACGGCATCGCGAGACACGGCTCCAATGTCTTCTTTCACGCCGATGTTGATGTACTTTGCGTGCTCGAACCCAGGGGGGATGGGCTTCGAGAGTTCTAATCCAGTGATGCCAAACTTAAACCCTAGTGTTTTGAGCCTTCCAACTGCGTGCAAACCGTCCATTTGCTCGTACAGGTTGGGGTTCAAAATGGGAACAACTTGGTCGTGCGGAAGCTTTTCAAAGAATGTCGATTCAATCGCTTTCGGACCAACTTCAATGAGGATCTTTTTGTCCCCGGCGAACACGTGCGGCTTCGCCTTCAACAGTGCAGTGACGGCGTCATACCCTTGCCGTTCAGGATCTGCCTCCCGGTGGAGTACTTGGTAACCAAACACCCCCATGCGACGATCGTATAACGGTCGTCTTACTAAGAACAGCGACGGATAATCAGACATTTACGAAGCCCCCACTTCCCGTATGCCGACCGCCCCTAAACGGTCGAACGACAAACTTCAAAAGTGTTGTTCCGCATCCCCTGTTAG
>CAZAVC010000385.1:0-2673 GCA_964488265.1 uncultured Fimbriimonas sp. | reverse complement strand
CGGCAACGTCTACACGTCTAAGTACCATTCTTACAAAGTAGAAACCTTCATCCCGGCAGGTAGCGGCTTGCAAACTCCTTGGGGAATCGACTGGCTGCCCAACAAGTCGATGCTCATCACGAACCGACCTGGTTTTGTGATGCATGCTAACCCAGACGGATCCAACTTGCGCAAGATCGAAGGCATCCCGCAGTCCATTGAAATTGGCCAAGGCGGCATGATGGAGGTTGCGGTTCACCCGCAATATTCCAAGAACGGTTGGATCTATCTTGGGTTTACCCAGCCTCGACCAGATGGGCAGAAGGGCGGTATCACCAAGATCGTTCGAGGAAAGCTCGACCTTTCCGGCTCGGCTCCGCAATGGACCGGACAACAAACCGTCTTCGAAGTGCCGTTCACTCCCGAGAACTACACGGGCAGCGGCGTCCACTTCGGAACGCGAATCGTGTTCGACGGCAAGGGCAACATTTTCTTCTCGATCGGAGAGCGTGGCGAGGGCAACAAAGCTCAAGACCTGAACTTCCCGAACGGCAAGATCTATCGGGTGAAGGAAGATGGCACTATCCCGTCCGACAACCCCTTCGTTGCTCAAATGACGGGTAGCAAGAAGTGGCTGGGCGCGATCTGGAGCTATGGTCACCGAAACCCGCAAGGTCTGGTGATGGACCTACAGGGCAACCTCTGGGACACCGAGCACGGTCCTCGCGGTGGCGACGAGGTCAACTTGATCAAGAAGGGTGCTAACTACGGTTGGCAGAAGTACGCCCACTCCATCAATTACAACGACACCCCGCTCTCGGTGCCGTGGCCCGCTCCAGGCGAGAACATCGAAGTCGCTAAGTTTCGATGGCTCCCTTCTATTGGCGCATGCGGCCTCGATCTTGGCAAGGGCGGCGTGTTCCCCAGTTGGAAGGGTGATCTCTTCGCCGGTGGACTCAGCGGCAACAGCGTCGATCGCCTAAGGTTCAAGGGCGGAGAGTTTGTCGAGCGAGAGGAGATCATCGTCGGTCTCGGTCGCGTTCGAGAAGTAGCGACCGCTCCCGATGGCGCCATCTACGTTGCTATCAACCAGCCCGATTCGATCATTCGGGTCGTTCCTGTTAAGTAAACGAACACCAAGCCCAGTTATGGAAAGCCTCAACCTCTCGCTCCGATGCCGAACCCTTTTCGAGCGAGAGGTTGTGGAACGTTGGTTCCCGCTCTGCGTGGACCCCAAGGGTGGATTCCACGAATCAATCACCCAGGCTTGGAAGGTCGAACCGTCTGAGCGAAAGTTCGTCGTGAATCAAGCGCGATTAACCTGGGTATCAGCGACGATCGCCATGGTCGACTCAGATAGGAAGGGCGAGTTCAACAACTACGCTCGCCACGGGGTTCGGTTCCTGCTGGAACAGTTTCTACTGCCAAACGGGTCGGTGAAGGTCCACTCTGGTGAACCTCAAGACCGTAAAGATTCCGAGCATCACGCCTACTTCCTATCGTTTGTGCTTTTTGCCGCGGCCGCGGTGATCCGTGCGGGCGGGGACGGCGTAGAGGAAGCGAAGAAACTGGGTCGCGCTGTTCTAAAAAGATTCGAAGAGGCCCACACGGATCGAAACTACGGCGGATTCTTCGATGTTTTGAACGCACGAGACGAGGCGCTCGTCGGACCCGTGATCGGCGACCTGAAGGGCGAATCTGACATTATCGGAACCCCCTACGGACTCAAATCACAGAACACGCATTTGCATATTCTCGAAGCATTCGCAGAATGGCTTCGCGTGGAAGATTCCGCTTACGCAAAGGAGGAGCTTCGGGAGTTGGTCGAGATTTTCCTCACCGACTTTGCATCTGAGAATCATTCCGCAGACGGCATCTGGCTGCACCAACTTTTACAACGAGACCGCTCCCCGGCTCACGGGCACGCGGCTCCGCAGGGTCGAATCTCCTTTGGGCATGACGTGGAGGCGGGTCACCTGGTGCTGGACGCTGCCGAGGTACTGGGCGATCCCATCCTCATCGAGCGAGCGAAGGCACGCCATTTAGAGATCGTCCGTTTCAACCTGAAGTGGTCCAACGACCGTTCGAAGGGCGGCCTCTACTACGCGGGCGAGCCACCCATGGCCGGGCAACCCGCCAAAATCTTGAACCCGAAGAAGTCATGGTGGGCGCAGGTGGAATGGTTGCTCGCTCTATCCACCGCAGTCCAACTCGATACCCCAGCGGACCTTAAATCGGACATCCGCAAGGCAACCGAGAAGTGTGTTGATTGGCTTGAAAAGGGTCAGACCGATGAAAAGTCCGGAGGATTCTTTGAATGGGTCCCCGCCGAGGGTGAGACTCACAAGGGTCGACCCTGGAAAGAGCCTTACCACGAGGCGAGAGGTCTCCTCTTCGCCTCGAGATTGCTGGCAAAAGCGGGACTCTAACGCTCTAGAATCCCAACGCCTTCCGATGGAAGTCGAGAGCAGCCGGGAAATGAGTGTCCCAGTACTCCCAGTTGTGATCGCCAGGGTGCTCCACGTATGTGTGCTCGTACGGGATCGTTTCTAGATGCTCCCTAAGCATCCGGTTCTGTCCTAGGAGAAAATCTTCCGTTCCGCAATCGAAGTAAATTGCGGGTCGATTCGCCACCGTACTGAACAAGTGGAAAATGTCGTTTTCCGAACCCGTGGTTTTCCCACCCGTGATGGG
>CAZAVC010000384.1:0-2673 GCA_964488265.1 uncultured Fimbriimonas sp. | reverse complement strand
GTTTCGGGAGCCGGAGCGGCGGGCTCGTCGAGGCATCCCGAAACCCCGCTCGTGGGTTACAAGCCGCCAAGTTCCATCCAAGGGTTTTTGCCAAACATCTACCGTGGCAAAGAAGCTCTCAAGCTCCGGTTAAAGGGAAAGAGACTCCAAACGTGGGTCCTCCGATTCCCAACGGGATTACGCCTGAGCCGATCTGAAGAGAGGGAAACCACCGAGAGACGCGTTCTCAAAATCCTGTCTGAAAATCAGTTTGACCGAGCCGGTTCTGAACTCCTGAAGGCCTTCCGTAACGAATTTCAGAAGGTGGAATTGCTTTTCGAATGGGAGGCACCCATCATCCATCCCGAGGTGATCGATCATCGTGTGTTGGATAGCAATGGAAGGCCCATCTGCCGCATTTTCTCCTCTCTGGACAGCACAGGGCGGACGAAGATTTCTTGGAGTCAGAGAGTAGCGAATATCACGCAGTACATGGTCCGCTCCTGGACCCATCCAGAAAAGCGCGTCCGACTGACAGTGCAGTACGGCACACTCGAACAGGACCGTAGCATCCAAATGGCCGAGGCAATTGTTCAAGTGGTCGACGACCGTCCTCCCGTCGCCAAATATTCAGTGCTCGCGCCGAGTTGGCGTGGATTTAAGATGCAGGTGCGCAGTGATGTGGCTTTTGTGCCCAATGGAGCGCACACCGCCGAAAACCTTCTTGGCCACCTTCAAGAACTGACCGCTTGTTATCCAAACGTCGTGGGGCCCTTTTCGCCCGTGATTTTGGACTCGGTTGAGGTGGTGCCGGGCGTCCCAGACAAGCAGGGTCTTCGTTTCAAGTTCAAATCCAAGGAGTTCCTCGCCGCCAAAGACCAGTTACCCCCATTCGACAAACGGTCGGGTCTCGAGGTTGTGCGCGACGAACCCACCGTCCGACCTCAGTCGGGAGCGAGTTATGGGACGGTCATCGTCATCGCCCCAACAGCCCTTACCCAATCGGTCGATACGGGGACACGAGCGGATCTTTTTGGCAAAGCGATCGAAATCCCCAATTTCATGAAGCGGTTTAGGGAGAGACAGAGAAATCAATTCCGTCCCCCCACCGACACCATCGTGCCCATACCGGGTCGCGGCGGTGGTCGTTAAGGAATCATTGATTCTGGAATGCTTTGGAACGCTACCGGGCGCAAGAAACGGTCGATAGCCGCCGTTCCAACCGAGGTGAACCGTGCATCCGTACTTGCCGGATACGGCCCGCCGTGGTGCATGGCCGCGTTGACTTCCACGCCGGTAGGGAAGCCGTTCAAAACGATTCGACCCACCGATCGGCTGAGAGTCGAAACCAGAGCTTCCAGTCCGTTCTCGCCGTCTTTTGCCGATTGCACGGTTGCCGTTAGCTGTCCGGGGAGCAACTTGGCAAATTTGAGCATTTGCTCCACTGATGAGGCTCGAAGCACCAGACCTGCCGGCCCGAAGATCTCTTCCAAGAAGTCGGAATGGATCGCATCTGCTTTGGCGTTCAGGGCGGCTTCTAAAGACTCGATCGCGTCGGTAAGAGCGGCTTGGAAGAGCGCGGGCCGTACCAGCCCATCGCTAGAGCCGTCCGGAGCAAAGCGAGGCTGGATGGCGAGGTTGTGTCGAAGCTTAGAGACGCCCTCCTCGTAGCGCATCGCCATTTCCGAGGTGAGCATCGGACTGGGCTCGATGTTCATCAGAGCCTGCTCGATGTGCTCGACCAATTGATCTCCTGCCGCGTCATCCGGTACGACAAGCACTCCAGGGTTGGTGCAAAACTGCCCGACGCCCATTGTGAGAGACTGGACGTAACCCGCTGCCAAGGCTTCTTCACGCTCTTGCAAAGCACCGGGCAAGACGAAGATCGGGTTCACGCTGCCCATCTCTGCAAAGACGGGGATTGGGTTAGGGCGACGGGAAGCGAGGTCGAACAGGGCTCGACCCGCGCCTTTGGACCCCGTGAAGCCAACCGCTTTGATGAATCGATGCTGGACCAACTCCGCCGCGACTTCCGCACCGCCAAACACGATGCTAAACAGCCCAGCGGGTAGTCCGAGAGATTTGATCGCCTCGTCAATGGCTCTCGCCACGAGTTCGCTGGTCCCGGGGTGAGCCGGGTGGGCCTTTACGACGACCGGGCAGCCTGCCGCAAACGCAGAAGCCGTATCGCCACCCGCTACCGAGAAGGCGAGAGGGAAGTTGGAAGCACCGAAAACGGCCACCGGACCGACGGGATAAAGCCGGCGACGAAGCTCGGGGCGAGGCATCGGTTGTCGATCCGGATCAGCGGTGATGTGGGTTTCTTGACCAACTTCACCATTGCGAATCGCGGTAGCGAACATCCGAAGCTGGGCGCAAGTGCGACCCCGTTCTCCGGTAAGTCTCGCCAAAGGAAGAGCGGTCTCGGCATGAGCACGCTCCAGAAGCGGATCGCCGATAGCTTCAATGTTTTCGGCAATTTTGTCCAGAAGGTTCGCCCGTTCGGTCCAGCCAAATACATCGGTATGGAAAACCTCCCACGCCAGGGAACAGGCCTTCTCGATTTCTGCGGAGGTTGCAACGGTGAAAACCGGTTCAATCGCTTCGTGCTCAATCGGGTTGAACGCCATGTGCCCACCCGGGCCGAGGCTGGATTCACGTCCGCCAATGCGGTTTTTTCCGGAGATCGTTGCC
>CAZAVC010000383.1:0-2681 GCA_964488265.1 uncultured Fimbriimonas sp. | reverse complement strand
CACCAAGTGGGTCGAGGCGGGCCCTTCAGCCGAATCGGCGCAACCGTAACGGCTAACACCCAGCGAATGCTCTCCGGACGCACGACCAACGTCTCGTATGCGGATGGCCACGCAAAGTCAGCCAACACGCAAACGCTGTACCATGTTGCCTACACGGCAGAGGGCGGATCTTGGCGGGGCACCCTTACCACGAACCGATTCTGGTCGCGAGCTTGGGCACAATGAGACGACTTCTGATCGCCGCCATTTTGGCTAGCCTCAGCATGGTCGTCCTTTCGGGTTGCGGCGCGAAGGAAGAGAGCGCAGCTACTCAGAAGCAGGCGCAAGAAGATCTCACCAAATCGCCCGACATTCAGTAGAACGGCTGAATGCTAGCAAAGCCCTCCAGTCGATTGATTGGAGGGCTTTTTTATGAGCGAGGTCTCGATCCTTAGTCCGGTCCTTTCGGTCGGTAAACTACAAGCGATATGGCGCTTAGCAAAAAGACCGTCCGCGACCTCGACGCATCTGGCAAAAAGGTTCTTGTCCGGTGCGACTTCAACGTTCCGCTGGAAAACGGCGCCATTACCGACGATCGGCGAATCACCGAGGCCCTTCCAACCATCAAGCAACTGGTGAGTCAGGGAGCGATCGTTGGACTCACCAGCCACCTTGGACGACCGAAAGGTGTCACCCCAGAGTTCTCGCTTGCCCCTGTTGCTAAGCGACTCTCCGAACTGCTTGGGAAAGAGGTTCCCCTGCTTTCCGATTGCGTAGGAGAGGCGGTTCAGAACGCACTTACGAGCGCGCAGCCTGGAGACGTTCTTCTCTTGGAGAACGTCCGATTCCACCCCGAAGAAGAGAAGAACGACCCCGAGTTTGCCAAAGCACTCGCGACCGGCTTCGATGCTTACGTCAATGACGCTTTTGGAACCGCTCACCGAGCGCACGCAAGCACCGAAGGAGTCGCTCACCTTCTGCCGGGTTATGCCGGATTCCTCATCGAAAAGGAGATCGAATACCTAGGCAAGGCGGTGGAAAATCCGCAACGACCGTTCGTGGCAATCATGGGCGGTGCGAAAGTGAAAGACAAGATAGCCCTCATCGACAACCTCCTGCCAAAGGTCGACAAGCTCATCGTTGGCGGTGGAATGGCTTTCACATTCTTCAAGGCTCAAGGCTTTGAAATTGGGAAGTCACTACTGGATGAAAGCTCTGTTGATTACGCCCGACAGCTTCTGGCAGACAACCCCGATAAACTCGTCCTGCCTTTGGACACAGTCGTCTCTTTGGACCTCAATGAGAATTCCGTGACCGAGATCGTCGACGTAGACGCGATTCCTGCCGACAAACTCGGCGCAGACTGCGGGGCAAAATCGGTCGAGTTGTTCCAATCCATTATTGCCTCCGCAGGAACGGTTCTTTGGAACGGCCCCGTCGGAGTCTTCGAGATGACCCCGTTCATGAACGGCACCAAAAAGGTTGCCGAAGCTCTCGCGGCTTCCAACGGCCTCACCATCGTTGGTGGTGGCGACTCTGCCGCTGCGGTTGAGAAGTTCGGGCTTGCCGACAAGATGAAGCACGTTTCCACCGGCGGTGGTGCCTCGCTTGAGTTTCTAGAAGGAAAGGTCCTGCCGGGCATCGCTGCTCTGCAAGACGCCTAACCTTCGCCATGAGCAAAGTCTTCACTGAAATCGTCGTCATCTTTTGCCTCATCTGCCTCAATGGCGTTTTCGCCCTGGCAGAGATGGCGGTGGTTTCTGCGAAGAAGAACCGGATCAAAGCTCTGGCGGATCGCGGAAACAAGTCGGCTCAGTCTGCACTCAGGCTCAAAGAAGATCCAGAGGCGTTCCTGTCGACGGTTCAGGTGGGAATCACGCTCATCGGCGTTCTTGCCGGCGCCTTCGCCGGGGCGACCATTGCCGAGCAGCTTCAAAAATCTCTAGAACTGATTCCGGGGATGAAAGCGCAAGCGGCAGGAGTCTCGGTCGGGCTTGTTGTCGCCGTCGTCACCTACTTATCGCTCATCATCGGCGAACTCGTCCCGAAGCAAATTGCTTTGGGTTCTCCGGAAAGGATGGCGATGCTTGTCGCGAGACCGATGGAATCGCTCAGCAAATTCTCCAAACCTGTGGTCTGGCTCCTTGGCAAGAGCAGCGCCCTGTTGCTCGGAATCTTACGGATAAAGAGCGTGGATGAAGGGAAACTGACTGAAGAAGATATCAAGCTTGTCCTGCAAGAAGGTTCTGAATCGGGTCTGCTCGAACCCATTGAAAGCACGATCCTAACTCGCGGTTCTGCTCTGGACTCGGTGAGCGTTCGACGACTGATGACCCACCGACCGGATATTGCCTGGTTAGACGTGGAGAAGGGTCCGGAAGAAAACTTTGCGGTTCTACGCGAGAAAGAGCATTCCATCTACCCGGTCTGCAAGCGAGGTCCGGACACCGTTTTAGGGTTTGTTCACGCCAGAGAGCTGCTCCTGAACGGCTATGGTCTCGGGAACCCAAATCTTGAAGCCCTCTGCAAGCCACTTCCCTATGTTCCCGAGTCTCTCAGCGCTCTTCGTTTGCTCGAGCGATTCAAAGAGGACCACGTTGGGATGGCTCTTGTTCTGGATGAGTACGGCACCGTTGAAGGCCTGGTCACGCTGAACGATGTATTAGAGGCCCTTGTCGGCGATGTTGCGAGCGTAAATGACC
>CAZAVC010000382.1:0-2685 GCA_964488265.1 uncultured Fimbriimonas sp. | reverse complement strand
TCAGCCGTCGAGCCTAAAACGGCGGCCGTTCCGATCAGCCCGAGCAAGGGAGACTTCGTAACCGCTGTCACCAGTAGTCCCGACGAAAATGCAATGACAAACACCACGACAACCTTCGATGGGTTCTCTGCCCCGGGTCGAATAGACCAAGAGAGCTCATCCGCAGAATCCACCTCTAGCTCGGGGTTCGTTAATTCCATTCGTGGAAAAGTTCGCTCACCGACTCGTTCAAATGAATCCGTCGGATCGCGTCGGCTATGAGCGGCGCGGATGGGATGACGGTGAGCTTGGCAAAACGCTTTTCGACCGGAAGTGGGATCGTATCAAGCGCGACCACTTCGCTGAGGCAACTATTTTGAAGTCGCTCAACCGCCGGACCGCTCAGAATGGCGTGACTGCAGCAAGCGATCACTTCCTTCGCCCCTCGATCCATGAGAGCCTGGGCACCAGAGGCAATGGACCCGCCCGTATCAATCATGTCGTCAATCATGATGCAGCGTTTGCCACTGAAGTCACCAACAATCTCCACGACCTCCACCTGATTCGGCGCGGGTCGACGCTTGGCGATAACGATGAACGGCGACTTGAGCATATCGGCGAGACGTTTGGCCCGGCTAACACCGCCGACATCCGGTGCAACCACAACGACATCCTCCGCGTCGCGGAAGCCCTTTTGTTGGAAGTAGCGCCCAAGAAGCGGTCCACCGTAAAGATGATCGACAGGAATATTGAAGAAGCCTTGAATCTGGTCGGCGTGAAGGTCGAGAGTCAGCACTCGTGACGCTCCGCACATTTCCACCATATCCGCCACAAGCCGAGCTGTAATCGGCTCACGCGGCTTTACCTTTTTGTCTTGCCGAGCGTAGCCGTAGTAAGGCATCACGACGGTGATCCGCTTCGCCGAAGCTCGACGAAATGCGTCGAGGAGGATGAACAACTCCATCAGATTGTCGTTCGTCGGCGCGCAGGTGGGTTGAAGGATGAAAACATCACTTCCCCGTGCCGACTCATCGATCATGATTTGGATCTCTCCGTCGGCGAACTTTTTCGCCGTCATTGCTCCCAGGCGCACCCCTAAGTGATCCGCAATTTGTTTCGCCAGTTCTGGGTTTGCGTTGCCGGCAAACAGTTTTAGCGGGGCTGTGTATGTGTGTTCGATCACTTAAAAAAGGGCTCCTAGGATTGATTGGGAAAAAACGATGGTTCTCGACATTGAGGGAACGTTCACAGCTACGCACCCTCCTTTGGGGCGCTCTCCTTCTTGGAGCTTTCCTTCTCGGCGGCTTTTCTTGACCGCCACGCCTTTGCCCAGCCGTCCCGCGTGATCTGTCGGGCGCGAGCGAAGGCTCCAGCATCATCGGCAACGGCGTCGGTAATGACGCTTCCTGCGGTGACAATCGCACGATCGCCGATGTTCACCGGGGCGATAAGCGTTGAATTCGAACCGATAAAGGCGTTCGCACCGATGCTCGTCTTGTGCTTGAAGAACCCATCATAGTTGCAGGTGATGGTGCCCGCACCGATATTGGTTTCCGCTCCGACTTCGGCATCGCCGATGTAGGCTAAATGACGAGCTTTCACGCCATCGTGAAGCACCGAGCGATTGACCTCGACAAAGTTGCCAATGTTGACGTCGACCTCTAGTCGACTCTTTGGACGGATGTTCGCAAAAGGACCGACCTTACACTCGTCACCGATCTCGCATTCTTGAGCATTGGTGAAGAGGATAAGAACATCTGAACCAACCTTGGTGTCCACAAGACGGACGTTTGGTCCAATCGAGCATCGCTCGCCAATCACGGTCGATCCGTACAGGTAAGTGTTGGGTTCAATCGTGGTGTCTCGGCCTATCTTCACGCCAGGCGAAACATAGGTGTTGTTCGGGTCCACAATCGTGACACCGGAGCGAGCGAGCCCTTCGAGCGTACGTGCCCGAAGGCGACGGTCCGCGTCTTGCAATTGCCAGCGATCGTTGATTCCTACCAAGACGTCGGCATCGGGGCAAACATAGGCATCCACTCGGAGTCCATCTTCACGCAGGATGTGAATGATGTCGGTGAAGTAGTACTCCTGCTGCTTGTTGTCGTTACCGATCCGGTTCACCCGGTCGAAGAATCCCTCGGATCGGAACACGTAGATAGCGGCGTTCACCTCTTGGATGGCAAGTTGCTCCGGCGTCGCATCCTTTTGCTCCACGATCGCACCGACAGAACCGTTGGCCTCTCGGAGTATTCGACCGTAACCCGTGGGGTTATCTTGGATCGAGGTTGCCACCGTGCAGGCTGCACCCGTCGCCCGATGGGCGGCGATGAGATCGGCGAACATCTGCTCCGTAACTAGGGGCGTATCCCCCGCCGTAACGATGATGTCGCCCTGAAAATCTTTCAAGATGGGTTCCGCACATCGAACCGCATGGCCTGTACCCAGTTGCTCATGCTGCCAGGCGTAACCGAATCGATCCCCCAACTCCGCCTGAACGAGTTCCCCACCATGACCCACAACAATCCCAACGTCCGTCACCCCAGCCGCTAAGAGCGCATCGGTGACCAACTGGACCATCGAGAGTCCGCCAACCTTGTGCAATCCCTTAGGCAGATCACTCTTCATGCGAGTGCCTTTACCGGCAGCAAGGACGAGGGCGGCGATGGGTCTATCAGACATGGCAATAGGTTTTCCTCGTCGATG
>CAZAVC010000381.1:0-2687 GCA_964488265.1 uncultured Fimbriimonas sp. | reverse complement strand
GGGTGTTTACGTTCCAACGCTGAAACTTCTTGAGCACGTCTTTGGCCCATGCGTCTTCTGATGGGAAAAGAGCGAGGGCGTTGTAGTTGGGGTTGTCCGGCCTACCCGCGTCTCCCAAGGTGGTGCAATCTACGCCGAGACTCCAGAATCTTGGATCCTCGGGTCTTGTGAACCAGTGCTTGCCGTCCTGTGCCGAAATACGAAACCAGGGCTGACTCTGATATTGCGAGGTTTGCTGAACGTGGAAGTTAGGTGAAGTTGCTGCTGCGATCGCCAAATAAGCTGCTGCCGTCATCGAGTATTCCGCCTGAAAAAGTCTTCCGGGGCTCCTTTCGGCGCCCCGGCGATGATGTTGTTACTTGGTGGTTGCGCCCGCTCCGCGTGGGCCGCCGCTTCCTGCCATGCGACCAACCATCTCTCGGGCGGCTCGTTCATCTCCACCGACGCGGTCGAGAAACTGCTTCTTCTCGTCTGCGGTGAGGTTGTCGAAATTGCCGCTCGCCTTCCGAGCGGCATCGCCCAGACCGGTGACCGCTGTTGCGGCTTGATCTGCGTTCTTGTCCTCGGGCTTCGGGCCGTCACTCCCGCAACCCTGCAGAACAAGGGAAGCGAGAGCAAGGACCAATACCGTGGCGAGAGTTCTTCGCGTTCTCATGGCTGTGCGATGAAGTGGATCGGGTTCAGGAATCCGTTAATGATGAGGTTGCCTGGCCGAAGCGACTTCGCATGAGTGTCGGCAAATACGAAGTTCGATCCACCGCTGAACTTGGTGTAAGCCTGGCGCAGCGTCGCGTCTGGAATGCCGTAGTACGTTCCCAGTACCAGGTTCAGGACATCGTATGGTGCAATGAGATCTTCATAACCGCACCGCACAACCTCGGTATTGGGCCCGGCAGTTCCCGTGCAACCCACGTAGGTTTGACCCATGCTTTGAACCGCTCCGCCGGAAAGCATGATGATGTCCGCAATGTTGGTAAGGCTGGTGTTGGACTGTGATCGCACGTCGGACAAGTCGCCCGTGTAGTACGGTCCGGACGCAAACACACCTCGGTAGTTAGCCGCCGTAACCGTTGGGGGGAAGTATCCCGCCGCGAAGTAAACCGGGCTGAGAGCGTTTGCCATATACGAGTTGGTGGCAGCTCGCAGGCGTCGATCCACCGGGTTGAGAACCATGGCGGTGGGCAGGGTCGATCGATTGTCCCCGGGCGTGTAAAACATGTCGACGTTCTTCAAGTACGGCCCAATGACCGCGCTGGAACTCCATCGGAACGAGTTGGCCTGGCTATACGGCAACGTATCCGAAGACGAGATCGGGAAGACGTCGTCGTTATCGCTCAGGTAGATCATCAACCCCGTTCCAATCTGCTTCATGTTGGAAAGGTCTTGAGTCTTCTTGGCGGCAAGCTTGGCTTGCGCGAACACCGGGAAGAGGATCGCCGCAAGAATTGCGATGATCGCGATGACAACAAGAAGTTCGATAAGGGTAAAGCCCTTTCGAAGTTGAGAGGCTCGGCTTTGAGTCATGGCTGTTTGTCCAGGAATGATGGAAAGAACGGGGACTCCGCAAAGTCCGTCGTTGGGTAGCTGATCGTGGAGCCACAGGAGGCTCGGATGGTAAGAGAGACCGGAAGAACGAGTTTGCGGTCGGTAGCGGGTTGACCGTCGACTTCGCCCACCAACAATCGGGTTGCGAGAGCGCCCATCTCTTGAATGGGCATTCGGACGGTGGTCAAAGTGGGTTGGATAGTAGCGGCGAACCAGGTGTCGTCGAATCCAACGATCGCAAAATCCTCGGGAACGCGCAGACCCCGAGAGCGGATCGCACGGATGGCACCGGCGGCGCAGAGATCGTTGACGGCAAAGATAGCGGTGGGCCACTCTTGAGGGGGGCGCTCCAAAATTTTGATCATCGCCTCAAAACCCGGTCGCCAGTCGAAACCGGCTTGCACCAAAAGCGCCTCGTCGAAGAGAAGTCCGTGCGTTTCAAGGGCTCGCTTGTAGCCCGCGATTCGGGGTCGATTGGTGCAAACGGTGTCGCCACCGTGCAGCATCATGATCTTCTTGTGACCCAGGGTAGCGAGGTGACGGGTCGCAAGGAATCCACCCTGTTCATCGTTGGCGTTCACGGTGATGACGGAATCGGGGAGCTCGCCGGATACCACCGCGACGCAAGGGAAATTCTGCTCGGCACACTTGAGTGGAAGAGGATCGTTTACGCCCGGGAGGGCGACAATGAGACCATCGACGCGAGGATCGATCCGGTTTCGATTCGCAAACGCACCGTCGCGAACCGTGTACAGCATCATGTTGTAGTGGTCTGCGATGGCTTCTGAGAAAACGCCGTTCATGACCATGGTGCAGAACGGGTTCCGGTCGATGAACGCATCAACGTACGGAAAGACCAGCCCTAAAACGCCGGACTTGCCCGTGGAGAGGCTTCTGGCGATTGGGTTTGGCACGTAGCCAAGCTTGGCGGCGGCCTCCAGAATTCGTTGCCGAACCTGCTCGCTGATGCGCATATTGCCTCTCTTTGTGCCGTTCAAAGTGGCTGAACACGCAGCGATGGAGGCCCCCGCCTCTTTGGCTACATCCTTTAAAGTCGCGCTCATGTTTTCCTTCGTCTTCTTTGATGAAGCGTTTTTTTTTTTTTTTTTTTTTTTTTTTTTTTTTTTTTTTTTTTTTTTTTT
>CAZAVC010000380.1:0-2688 GCA_964488265.1 uncultured Fimbriimonas sp. | reverse complement strand
CCCTGTTAAGAATTGGTGCAGTCTTGCCGACCGGCAATATTGCCGGTGAACTACAGGACACGGAATTCCGAAGCACTCGCCTCGAGAAATCCGTTTCGATAGGCGAGGTCCGCGTACGCCCTCAAACCTGCCATTTCAGAGCTACCCAACTCGTAGCTCATCACCCGCTCCAGATACCGCTCGACCTTCGAAATCGGCCACGATGTCCGTCTCGAGGTCTCCTCAATCAACAAGGATCGGCGAAGCGATGCGCCGCGCAATTCGACCACTCCGCGACACCTGCCCTGTCCGCCAGAAGCCGTGAGCGAACAAGCCGAGGCGCGTGGTCGCACAAAGCCCGTCTCTACTGGGGCTTGCTCCAGCAATCGAGCAAGAGGGGCAAGTTTCGGGTCGTTTCGACTAAGCCAAACCGCCCAGACGAAGGGATGCCCGGTTAAATCGGTCCAATCCTGACCAAGGTCCATCACGTGAAGTCCTTGCGACGCCGCATCCATTCCAAGATCTCCAATGAGGATGCAAGCGTCGTTATCCGCGAGCATCGCTTGCTGGTTGGAATCGCACACGGTTGTCTTCGGGACAACGTTGTATTTCTCTTTCAGAAGGATCTGACCCAAAACGTTGCTCGTCATCGAAGCCCGGTCTAAGGCGAGGGTTTTGATCTTCGCGAACGGTACTTTTGAAAAGAGGCGAACGCTGCAGACGCGGTACTTGGAGACGATGCCGACATGACCGCAAATTGCCATGTTGGGTCTGCGCAGAAACTCAATGCTCGAGACAAGAATCGCGTCGGCTGCACCAGAATCTAAAAGGGCAGGCAAGCGGCTTGGAACGGCGTACTCCACGCTCACCCCGGAATCGGGTGATTCAAGAGTGGAAACAAGCGGTCGAGCGTTGACATACGGCACAGACCCGACCCGAAAAAGAGTCGGCTCAACTCCCTGAATCAGCGAGGACGGTTGTGCCACGGTCTCTTCTACGAAATTATCCGTTGGTTTGCACATTCCTACAAACGCCTTCCTGTTCGTCTACTTTGGCTTTTGCGCGACGGCGGCAACGCTACTTCCCCAAAGGAGGGGGATTCGAATGGAAAATTGCCCCTCCTTCTCTTGGAGCTTTGTGAGCAACCGGTTGACGGTGGGGGAAACGGCGGGCAATTTTGCCGAGGGTCCTCGACGCATCACTCGGTCCACCAACCGCGAGGCGACCACAAACGGGAAGAGCGTGAAAACTTGATAGCTGCACCAAGAAACTTCAAATCCGGCAGCTCTTAACTTTGCCATCAACTCGCCGCGTGTGTATCTGCGCTGATGCATCAGGGCCTCGTCGTGAGGACCCCAGAGCCACCGAAACGCCGGTACGTTCACAACAAAGGTCCCGCCCGGTTTCATCAGGCGATAGATCTCGGCAAAAGCCGCGCGATCATCGGGAATGTGTTCAATCGTGTCCAGGCTGATAACGCCATCAAACGCGCCCTCAGTGACGGGAAGTTTCTGACCATCCCCAAGGAACAGGTTGGGTATGCCCCGACCGCTTGAAAACTCCAACGCAAGCGGGCTCATGTCCACGCCGTACGTCTCATATCGGCGAGAAAATTCTTTAAGTCCTGCGCCTGTGCCACACCCAACATCGAGCAGTTTCGACCCCTCCTGGAGGCGCTGCTCTAGAAGGGTGATCGCAAGCGCCCGCCTACCTACGAACCACCAATAGGTGTCCTCGGCTTCAAACATTCGGGCGTATTCCGGACTCTGCACGGGTGGTCTAGTTTAACTGATCCGACTTCTCGGCTCGGGATCGATTAGCGGTCCCTGGTAAATGAGAACGGGGCCTTTCGGCCCCGGCTCTGTGGAGTGTTTTGTGTGGAGGTTTGTAAGGAATCAAGGATGCCAATTCCGACCCTTGCCAAGGATTGCTCCTTGTTTCGGGCTACAAAGAACTTGAATGCAAGCCTTGTGCCAAAGCAGTTGTTTTGCACCCAGAACCGAGAGAAATACGGGACTAGGCGACAGTTTCGCCGTTCAATTCCAATCGCTTGCGTTTCCCCATCACCCGAAGTTTCACCAAATCTCGAAGCATTCTCGGTCCATCCCGAAGAATGGAGACCTTCGATCCTTCCTGGTGAGACCATCGAATCGGGACCTCATCGATGCGAAGGCCCATGTCCCGGGCAATAAGAAGAGCCTCAAAGTCAAAGCCGAAGCCATCGAACTTGCACCGCGAGAAAACTTGCTCCGCAGAATCGGCGGTGAACATCTTAAATCCGCACTGGGTGTCGTCGATGCCCCTCACCGCCAGAATCTGAACCGCCTTGTTGAACGCTCGCCCCAAAAGCTCTCGGTACAGTGGCTGCCGAATTTCCAGGCGACTATCGCGCAGGGGGCGACTACCGATGGAAACGTCCGCACCGGAATCCATACTCTTCCAAAGCTTTTCGGTCTCTTCTTGCGGGGTGGCAAGGTCGGCATCGCAGAACAGAATCCGCTTGGCGTTTGATCGCCGAATTCCGTAGCGAACTGCGTGACCCTTTCCCCGGTTCGGTTTGTATTCCAGCAAGCGGAATCGCTCGTCCTCGGCGGCGAATTCGCGAACAATCTCGCCCGTGCGATCCTTGCTACCGTCGCTTACCACAGTGATGCGCCAGGAATAAGACTGCTCGGAGTAGTACTCGCGAATCCGATCAAGCGTCCGCTT
>CAZAVC010000379.1:0-2689 GCA_964488265.1 uncultured Fimbriimonas sp. | reverse complement strand
GCCCGCACTCAGTGCTGTCTCGCTCCAGCGAGAGGTACTCAACGAAGAGATATGAAGGGAATTTCATGGGGACCGGTTCTCGCTGCAGGCATGGCTTGTTCGCTCCTGGGCGTCGGACTGGCGACACCCACCAATGCCGCGAAGCCTAAGGGGAAACCGAAATCCCGGGTCGTTAACTTCAACAGAGACGTTCGCCCCATCCTCAGTGAGCACTGTTACGCTTGCCACGGACCAAGCGACAAGGTTGGCAAAGGCGGCCTGCGACTAGACAAATCGGCGAGTGCCTTCCAAAAACGCGGCGATTTTCAAGCGATCAAACCTGGCGATGCCGCTCACTCTGAGATTTTCGCCCGCATGGTTTCCAAAGACCCGGATGAGGTGATGCCCCCGCCCAATTCTGGCAAGCCGGGGCCCACTCCAGAGCAGATAGAGATTCTGAAAGCCTGGGTGGATCAAGGCGCGAAGTATGAAAAGCACTGGGCGCTTATTCCGCCAAGCATGCCTGCACTCCCTTCTGAAGCAGAGCTGGGACAAAAGCTCGCCCCCATCGACGCCTTTCTGGTGCAGCAGCTCCGCCCCAAGAACCTAACCTTCAATGCCGAGGCAGACAAGCGAACCCTTATTCGGCGGGTGGCACTCACCCTCACCGGGTTGCCGCCTCACCCCACCGAAGTCGCCCAGTTTCTCGCCGATTCTAGCGACACTGCCTACGAAAAAATGGTCGATCGCTACTTGGCAAGCGAGCGATACGGAGAGCACCAGGCACGGTTCTGGCTTGATGCCGTGCGGTATGGCGACACCCATGGTCTGCACTTAGACAACGAACGGGCAATTTATCCCTATCGAGACTGGGTGGTGCGGCAGTACAACAACGATCTTCCGTTCAAAAACTTCATCGAATGGCAACTCGCCGGAGACATGTTGCCTAATCCGACCCGAGAGATGCTTGTTGCAACGGGTTACGTTCGGATGAACCCAACCACCAGCGAAGGCGGTGCGATCGTGGAAGAGTTCTTGGCCAAGAACACCTTCGATCGGGTGGACACCACATCGACTGTGTTCCTAGGGCTCACAGTTGCCTGCGCGCGGTGTCACGACCACAAGTACGACCCGGTGACCCAGAAGGACTACTTCCGAATGTATGCCTTCTTCAATTCGACCGCCGACGAGCCCCTAGACGGCAACCTCTTCACGCCCGACCCGGTGGTGAAAGTTCCGTCCCCAACTCAGGAACGGCGAATGGCACAGCTTGTCGCCACGGAAAAGAATCTCCTGGATAAAGTCTCGAGCGACGAAGTAAAAGACTGGATCCAAATTCAAAAGCCGCAATCCCCCGGTCTCAAGGCATGGGAGGTCAGTGGACCGTACGTGGCAAAGAACTTCGACGAGGCCTACGATGCCGCCTATGCTCCAGAAAAGGCCGATGCGAAGGCGGATTGGAAGCCGATCGACTTGAAACTTGGCGCTGCGCTGAGCTTCATCGGGCGAGACAACGCTGCCTCCTACCTTCAGTCCACCCTGCTCATCCCCGAGTCCAAGCCGTACCTCTTCTCAATCGGTTCGGACGACGCGGTGAAGGTTTGGATCGATAACAAGCTGGTTCACCAGAATAAGGCCCTACGAGGGGTTGAACAGGCCACCGATACCTTCACCGTTCAACTCGAAAAGGGCGAGCGCAAACTGCTGATCAAGATCGTCAACGGTGCCGGACAAGATGGCGTGAAACTGGATATTGGCTCTCCCTTCGATAGACAGGTACAGGACGTAAAGCCTAAGATCGGCACGCCCGAAGGGCTCCTCGAAGCCAAAAAGCTTTATCTCACAGGAGGTCCTGCAACGGCTTCAGCAATGCGCTATAGAGATACCGTCCGGGAGAGAGAAGAACTAGATCGCCAGATCCCCTCCACGCTCATCGCGCAGGAACTCAAGAAGCCGAGGCAGGCTTACGTGCTGCGTCGCGGAGAGTACAACCTGCCCGACAAAGCCGTTTCCAGGGCCATTCCCGAAGTGTTCGGCGATCTTCCTCAGGGTGCCCCGCGCAACCGACTCGGTCTGGCAAAATGGCTTTCTAGCCCGAATCATCCGCTCGTCTCGCGAGTGTTTGTGAACCGGGTTTGGCAACAGCATTTCGGCACGGGGTTAGTGAAAACCAGCGAAGATTTCGGCAATCAGGGCGAGTGGCCGAGTCACCCAGAGTTGCTGGACTACCTTGCGGTGCGGTTCTTGAAGCATCAGAGCCTCAAGCAGTTGCACAAGGAGATCCTGCTCACCAAGGCGTTCAAGCAATCGAGCTTTGTGCCCGCCGAGAAGCTGAAGGTCGATCCTGAGAATCGCCTGCTCTCCCGAGGGCCCCGATTCCGCCTTGACGCCGAAGTCATTCGAGATCAGGCCCTGTTCACCGCCGGGCTCCTCAACGAGCAACGGGGTGGTAAGGGCTTTAAGCCGTATCAACCCCCTCGACTCTGGGAGGAAATCACCTTCCCGGGCTCCAACACTTCGACATATGTGCAAGATACGGACAAGTCGATCTACCGCCGAAGCCTGTACTTGTTCTGGAAGCGAACCAGCCCGCACCCGGTAGTCATGGCGTTCGACGCTCCTATGCGGGAGTCTTGCGTGGTGCGAAGATCACGCACCAACACCCCACTCCAGGCTCTGGTGACGCTCAACGAAACCGCTTTTGTCGAGG
>CAZAVC010000378.1:0-2692 GCA_964488265.1 uncultured Fimbriimonas sp. | reverse complement strand
CCGCCATCCAAAGCGAAACTAATCGGGTGCGACCACTCACCAGCGCTCGGGCGGCCATGTTCGGCCGGTAACCAAGAGAGGCGGCTGCTTCAAGAACCCGTCTTCTCGTCGATTCCGGGATGGAAACATCGGCTCGCCCGTTCAAAACGTACGAGACCGTGGTGCGAGAGACGTCGGCAAGTTTGGCGACATCAACACTTCGAACGCGACTGGGAGGTGTCGATTCTCTATTCATAGGCCAGTTACAAACGAGGCGGGATTCGGCGATAAAGCTAAAAACAAAAAGGGTGAGCAGGAACGAATCCGTCCACCCGGCGATAAACGGATTTATTCTAGTCTGTTCGAACTTGTGAAACTAGGCGAAAAAAGGGACACTTTGACGGGACTTGCAGTTCTTCTTCTCGCTTGGGAGCTACGGTGCAAATTTTGCGAATCAAATCGCAAGGATGCAACCTTTCTTGTTCACCCGATCAGAGTTCTCTGATAACTGGGTATCTTTGCTTGGATTATGTCCCAGGACATCTTAAACCGCGTCATCAAGGTGACCGTGAAGGAACTCAGCGTCAAAGCTGAAGACGTCACCGAAACCTCGAGCTTCACTGAGGATCTCGGTGCAGACTCCCTCGACGTCGTCGAACTCGTTATGGCTTTTGAAGACGAGTTTGGCATTAGCATCCCCGATGAGGAAGTCGGAGAGATCAAGACCGTCGGCGATGCCGTCAACTACATCTCGAAGAAGCTTTGAGTTTAGAAAAGCCTAGCTACGTGCCCTCCGGGCGCGTCGTGGTCACCGGTTTCGGGGGTCTTTGCGCTCTCGGGACCGGAGTCGAGAAATTCTGGCCGGAACTCCTCGCCGGTAAGTCCGGTGTCGGCAAAATTACTCGGCTCGACCCAACCAACTTCACCACCCATATCGCCGCAGAAATGCAAGATTTCAATGCGAGCGACTGGATGGACCCTAAGGAAGCACGCCGCGCAGACACCTTCCTCGCGTTTTCTCTTGCTGCTTCCCGAATGGCTCTTGAGCATAGCGGTCTGCAGCTGGACGAAGAGTTAAAGGAAGATACAGGCGTTCTGATCGGTTCGGGGATTGGCGGTCTTACGCTGATGGCCGAACAAAGTCGCATTCTCTACGAACGCGGTCCTTCTAAGGTCTCTCCTTTCTGGGTTCCGTACATGATCGCAGACATGGCCTCCGGCCTGGTCTCGATCCACCTCGATTTGCGTGGTCCTAACCACAGCGTTGTTTCCGCTTGTTCCACCGGTGCCACCGCACTTGGCGATGCTTATCACATCGTCAAGAGAGGCGACGCTCGAGTGATGCTTGCGGGCGGCGCGGAAGCACCCGTCAACGAGATCGCTCTCGCCGCGTTCTGCGCGTCGCGAGCCCTCTCCACCAATAACGATAACGCCTCCACCGCTTGTCGACCTTTCGACAAGACTCGGGACGGCTTCGTGATGGGTGAAGGCGGCGCGGTCCTGGTGCTGGAAGATCGCGAGCACGCAATCGCTCGGGGAGCAACCATCTATGCCGAAGTCCTTGGCTACGGCATGAGTGCAGATGCTTACCATATCACCGCTCCCCACCCCGAAGGTCGAGGTGCGGTTTCGGCGATGTCGAAGGCGATCCGTCAGGCGGGCATTCAACCCGAGCAGATCGGCTACATCAACGCCCATGCGACCTCCACCGAAATCGGTGACCCGATGGAAGTTGGAGCGATCAAGAAGGTTTTTGGCGACCACGCTTACAACCTAAAGGTCAGTTCCACCAAGTCCATGCACGGTCACACGCTCGGTGCAGCGGGAGCATTGGAATCGTTGATTTGTATCTTGGCAATGCGAGACGGAATCGTTCCGCCGACCATCAACCAAGAAACGCCGGACGAGCGTTGCGATCTCAATCACGTTCCAAACGTGGCTCAAGAGGCCAAGTTGGACTACGTTCTCAACAATTCGTTCGGATTCGGCGGTCACAACGTGGCTCTCGTGTTCGGAAAAGGCAACTAACCTTCAAAAACAACATTACGGCGGCAAGGCTACTGAACGCTTTGCCGCCTTTTTTCGTCCTTAGGGTGAGCAGGACGGTCAACCCTTCTGATCCATGGGGACGACTGACTGAAGTGTCTTTGCCGTAATGGATTCGCCCATCTTGCCTGAAGAACTGAAAGGTGCCGTCGTCGCCGAATGGGTCGATCACTTTTTGGCGCATTTGGCTCCAAGAAGATCCGCTGCAACGGTTCGCGCCTACGGGGCCGACCTAAGGCAGTTGGTGGAAGACCTCGGCGACAATCGCGCGTTCACTGCCGATGCTCTCAAGCGATATCTGCGTGCTAACGCATCCACCCCGGTGACCCGTGCCCGAAAACTCAGCACGCTACGCACCTTCGCAAAGTATCTAAAGTCGCAGGGAATCCTTGCCTCAGACCCTACCGATCTTTTGGAAGCGCCGTTTCGGCGTCGCAACCTTCCAAAGGCTCTCAATACGGGCCAGGCGGGAGCCCTCTTGGATCAAGAAGATCAGGGGCGAACCCCCAAGCGAGATCGCGCCCTTCTTGAGCTCCTCTATTCCGCCGGGTTACGCGCTGCGGAACTGGTCTCCATCGATCTTGGCCGCCTAGACCTCGATCAGATGTCGGTGGAGGTGATCGGTAAAGGGGACAAAGAGCGTCGAACGTACTTTGGGAAAACCTGC
>CAZAVC010000377.1:0-2705 GCA_964488265.1 uncultured Fimbriimonas sp. | reverse complement strand
CAACAGCGCTGAAGCCGATGGAACTGCGATCGTAGAAAACGAACTTCTGCAAATGATGATGACGGATGGCAAGAACAAGTCGCCGTTGCCCGCGCAGCCTCCGGCTCAGTTTGTGATGGACGCCAAAGGACAGATCATCCGGGACCTTGCCGCTAAGGAAGCTGATTCCGGGTTTGTGAGCCTAGCCATCCTCCGTTACGTCAGCGTTCTTGCTCCCAAGCTTGAAGTAGGGAAAGATTCGAAAGTCAGTGCCAAGGATCCTGTGACCAAGAAAACGAAGTTTGAAGGCGTGCAGAAGCTTATTCGGGTCACTGACACGCAGGCAATCATCGAGGCGAAGTACGACGTCATCTCAGAGCAGCCCAAGGGCAAAGCGAAAATGAAGGCGCTCACGACCTACGATGCCAAGACGGGAGAGGTCCTTCAAACCGATGTAGAGATGACGGACCTTCCTATCGACAAGAATCAGCAACTCTCCGTCGAGGGCCTAAAGTTGTCTTTGAAGAAGATCGAGGGTTAGTCCTCTTCAGACTCTGCCGCTTTCGGATCGAAACGAAGGCCCCGCGCCGCGAGACCTCGCCCGTGAGCGCCGGCCCATTCTGCTGGGTAGGGTCGATCTGGAAAAACCGATGCCCAGAGCATTCGATTCATAAGATCGTCGTGGTTCGAGTCCGGTTTGGAGAGGTCTAGCTTGGCGTTTCCGGAGCCATTGAGTCGATCCAGCGGGATCCGATTTGGCAATGCTACGAATGGTTTCAAGTCCGGTTTGTCGGCAAAAACTTCGGACATCAGCGGGGACCGACCCACGTTATCGTGCGGTGGCTTGATGCCGAGAACATGAAGCATTGTTCGAATGACTGATGTTTGGTTGTAGAAGTTGGAAACGACTGCCCCACGTTTCACCATCGGTCCGGCGACTAAGCAAATCGAACGGTGACCGTCCACATGGTCAAACCCATCTTGTGGGTCGTCTTCCACAACAAATACAACCGTCTTCGCCCAGAACTTGGATTTCGAGAGTCCTTCGACTACTCGCCCGAGCGCTAAGTCGTTGTCGGCCATGTGAGCCGCTTGGGTAGGCATGCCTGCACTAGACCCCGAGCCGTGATCTTGCGGCAGATAGAGGAATGTGAAATTCGGCATCGTGCCTGATGCCTCCCATGCCTTGACCTGGGTCAGGAATCGGTCTGCACGCAGCACATCTGGAATTCTCATGTTCCAACCTGGGAAGTCTGACTGCGTGTGATCCCGAAGCCTCTTGACTCCCACGTTTTGAGTGAACTTGATGGCGTTCTTTTTGGTGACGAAGTCGTCGTAAATCTGCTTGAAGGTCGCGTTACCTGGGACGGGGGTGGCGTAGTCGTATTCACCAAAGTTGCGGAAGGTCTTCTTCGCGTCCAACACAGCATCCCAGACGTGTCCCGTTTTGGTGATTGCTACCGGATCATCGCCGTAGGGGTAGCTGCGCGTCCATCCTCCGTGACTTCGCTCCTGGTGAGCCGTGACGTTGCCTTCGGTAGCCCAAGAGTGTCCATCGGCACTGTTGACTCCGTTGCAGTAGAAGTTGTCTAGCAACACGAACTCTTCTGCCAGGGCGTGGTGGTTGGGTGTGACTTCCCGAGGAAACACACAGAATCGAGGGTCCCCGTCTCCAGCGGCCATATCACCAAAGATTTGGTCGTAAGTTCGATTCTCTTTGAGGATGTAAACCACATGTTCGATGGCAGGCGCTGTGCCTTCGGTGGCAAAGGGAAGATCCTGCTGAGATTGAACCGGTTTTGCCGAAGCAAAGTAGCGTTTAGTCCATTCAGCGAGTTTTGGCTGACTAGGCTTGTCGATGAATTCTAGGGTCCCGGCGAACTGGTAAACGCCCGATCCCTCTTTGGGCAGGGGCCTGCCAGATCGTCCGATTCCCTTTGATGTGACAACGGCATATTTTGAACCGAGGTCGACGACTCCGGTTGGGAAAGATCCCGTTGGAATTACTCCCAGTTGGACCAGCTTATCGTTCGCGTTTCGGTAAAGCACCAGACCATTTCGACCCGAGAGTGCCACGGCTACGACATTGTTTGGTCCTTGCGAGAGGGCGCTTGGTTGATTCGAAACGGGATCGATTGGCAATCCATTGACCTTAACCGCTTCCATTCGCCTCGAACGACTCTCTTCAAAGCGAACACGTTCGGTCGTTCCACCATTGGCACATGTGACGAGCAGATCTTTGTCGTTGGACCAGTTGATCTGCGTAGGTTGATTGGAAACCGCAACCGAAAACTGCTTTCCGTCCGGCGAGACGAATCGCACTTCTGCTTGTTTCGATCCTCCAACCTTGTCGACGGCGACCGAAGAACCCGATGATGTCCCCGCCAACTCTCCAGCCGTTGCGGGTCGTGCCCAGCAGGAGACGGCAAGCACACCCTTCGAAGAGATTTGAACATCGTACGGTGCAATGCCAACCGGAATGTAGCGAATGACGTTGAGATTTCGATCTAGCTCCGCGACGGCATTCTTGCGATTCAGGGCGACATAAACCCGGTTGCGAGATACGGCAATTCCCATCGGGAAGGAAGCCCCGCTAGGCGCATTCGGCAAGTCTGATTGCGAAGGAGAGAGAGAAACCGTCTTCTTCCAGGCGCTCGGTTTGGAAGCATCGGCTGCTAGCAACGCGCTCTGACTGTTGGTGAAGAGCACCAAGTTCTCTTTATCGA
>CAZAVC010000376.1:0-2709 GCA_964488265.1 uncultured Fimbriimonas sp. | reverse complement strand
CATTTTCGAAAGCCCGACTAACCCGACCCTTCGATGCCCGGACCTTCGAAAGGTTGCCGAAGTGGCTCATGAGTACGGTTTGACGGTTGTTTTCGACAACACCTTCGCCTCGCCGGCTCTGCAAAATCCTTTGGATCTTGGCTGTGACATCGTTGTTCACTCGACCACCAAGTACATTTCTGGTCACTCGGACGTGATCGGCGGCGCCACCATCACCAACGATCTGGACACCCAGACTCACCTGTTTGAGTGGAATAAGGCGTACGGTTGTGCTCCTTCCCCGTTCGACAACTGGCTTTCTCTTCGTGGTGTCCGCACCCTCGGGCTACGCATGGAGAAGCACTGCTCCAATGCGCAGATTGTTGCAGAGGCGCTCACCAAAGTTGCAGGAGTTACCAAGGTTCACTACCCGGGCTTGCCTGACCACCCCGATCACGAAGTCGCAAAATCGCAAATGCGGGGATTCGGAGGCATGGTGTCCTTTGAACTCGAATCAGTCGACCTCGCTCGAGCCGTGGCGGAAAGCACCAAGGTTTTCTTGCTGGCCGAATCTCTGGGTGGGGTGGAGAGTCTTGTGGCTTACCCGCCGCTGATGTCTCACGCGACCATGACAGAGGAGCAGCGTGTGGCGCGTGGAATTCCGCCTACCATGCTCCGACTGAGCGTCGGTATTGAAGACCCGGAGGATCTGGTGGACGATCTTCTCCAGGCGATCGCCTCCGCTAGGAAGACGACCGCTCTGGTTTAGTAATCAAGTGAGGTTGTGGTTCCTGCTTTAGGATCCGCAACCTCCGCATCCACCGCCGCCGCAACTTCCGCCGCCGCCGCAACTTCCGCCGCCACCGCAGCTCGATCCACCGTCGCCACCGGATGCCGTCGGAGAGGCGACACTCTGTCTATAGAAAGCATACTGCGGGGCATTGATGGCGGCCACACCTGCCACTCCGGCAATTAGCGCAACCTGTTCGGGAGTTGCACCCACCTGAGAAGCGTTCTTCTGCTTCCATCGTGCCTTCTCTACCCACTCGTTCCCCTGTCGACTGTTGATCGTTGCGGCGAATCCGAACCCACAGGCGATGAGGACAACGATCACCGATTCCAGGATGAGGAATCCGATCGGCCTTTCTCGTTGGGAGCCGATCACCATTTTTGCGATTCCTAGCGGGATGGGAGCGCCCATGACGAGTGCGGGAACGAGTTTGGCTCGGAGGCGCTCACTAGGCGTGAGGACCAATCCAGTGGGCTCTAGACTCTCCTTAAAACTTTCTTTGAAGCCGTCTAGGCTTGAGAAGCATTCGTAGAGCTTTTTGCCAATCTTCGTCTGAGCGATCGATAGAAGTATTCCCTCTACTGGGTGTTCACGCGAGGGGCTTTGAACCTGGCTGATGATTCCGCCCGCGCCGAGGATGATTTTTCCTTCCTCGATTAGTTTGATCGAGGCCGCCGACGCCACTCCGTACATGCCGTGCGAGAGAAAAGCCGACTCGTAGATTCCGAGCTTTGCGTGGTCATCCACTTGCCTCGTTGTCCGGGTGAGGATGTACCTGGCGGTTACGGCGATCGTAAGGCAGAGGAAACTGAGGACTGTGAAGAACCGGAGGAAGTCTGGACCTTGGAGGTCTAGCAGACCCAGCGAACCGGCATTGCCAAACCCAGTTTGGTTGGATCCTGTTTGTGCTTCCGCTTGGGAGGCGGTTAAGGATACTAAGGCGCCGAGTCCGATCTTGAAACCGAGACTGTTGATGAGTTTGCTGTAAAGCGTTTGTGTGAAAGCTTGTGCCTTCATATTTTTGTTTGTTTGAACCGTTTCGGCTTTGGATCCTTTGTCGGAGCTGCCCCAGCAGTCTTCGGGTTCTTGTCCAAAGAAGGATCGGTACAGTTCTAGGGTTTCGGCGTACTGCCGCTGAAACCGAGATTCGTCTTCCTCGAGTCCATTACCGGGTTGATGATGAAGGCGCTTACCTAACGCCTTTCCGCAGAAATCATCCCAGTAGTTGCGAGTGTAGATGAGGTGCAAGTGCCACACTTCGTCGACCACCTTTGAGGGGGTCACGGGTGTGGGAGAAACCGCAGAGAGAAAAGCGAAGCGCTTGTACTCTTGAATCGTACGAAGGGTGAAACCCTGCGTCCAGCCTTGCTCTTTCGAGAGTCGGACCGAGAAGGGTGCAGGCACGCCGGGTTCATCGATCTCAAAGGCTTCTATTCGTTTCCAGGTTTCTTGTTGTTCAGGGGTCAATTCTGTTGGCCCTCAATTAAAGTATCGGAGATACGCCCCCGCAAAAACAGTTCTTAACAATTGGTTAATCGGGAGAGCTCGTCTTTGGGCCTATGGACCCAACGGGTGCTGCCACCTCACGTCGCCAATAAGGAACTTGCGAATCTCAACCTCCGCTCCTTCCGATTGCAAAGCGATCTTCCCTTTCGAGGCTGACGCACCAAATCCGTAGTTCACGAGTTCACCGTTCACCCAAACCTTGACCTGATTCCTGTAGCACTCGGCAACCAACGTATTCCACTCTCCCAGTGGCTTCTCTGAGTTATCGGTGAGGTTGGGGATCCGGCGAAGTTTGTCGCCGTCGTAGCCCCACTTTTCTCTTGGCCCCCTACGCTTGACCATGTCGTAAACCGTAATGTCTTCCCCTATGAGCCAGAAATCGCCTGCGTTCTTATGCATCATCTGCACCTCGATAGACTGAGGAAACATTTCAT
>CAZAVC010000375.1:0-2712 GCA_964488265.1 uncultured Fimbriimonas sp. | reverse complement strand
TTCTTACGCTCTCGCCGCCGCGCGGTCATGGGCTGCACGGCTGGCTTCCGTGGCCCTCGGTTGCGATTCTTGAGCCGATGACGAAGATGAAGGACGCGTTCGGTACGTTCGAGATCGAGGAGACAGAGAATATGCCGCTTTCGGAAAGGCTAAGGCGGATCACCGAAGTCTTTTGACTTTTTCGCCCCGAAGTCACTGCGCCGGAGACGTCCTCTTCAGGAGCTATGTGGATTTGATGAAATAGGCAACAAATGTCTACTAAAATCTTGACGCTCAAGAAACACAGTCGGTAGTCTCACCTCATGGGTGGATTGACCAACCTCCGAACACTCCTTGACGACGCTCAGTATCAGCTCGAGCAGGTCGTAAGCGGTATGACCGAGTCCCAGTTCGATCATCGCCTCGTTCCGACCGCGATGACCGCCCGGGAGACGCTTGTCCACATGACGGAGTGCTATGTCGCTGGCCGTGCGTCTGCAGACGGCAGAGAGCACGAGTGGGGCTCCTATCAGGCTGCCGGTTCGGACCTTCATTCGCTTCTTGAGGCCTACCGGACGGAGAGAGCCAGGGCCGTCGAGGAGCTAATGGTCGACGATGAGGGCCGCATACGTGTGGCTAACTGGTTGATCGGGCACGACTACTACCACGTGGGTCAGATGGCCGCGACGCGCCTTGCGACCGATCCGGAGTGGGACACCTTCTCGATCTACCGCGGTTAGGGATCGAGCTTCCGCTCGCGGAAAGGTTGGATCACCTGGCGAAAACTCCCCTGTAGATTCCGCTCATGAGAATGGAGCAGTATTCTGCCCGGGAAACGGTTTCAAACGGAGTCGAAGAGCGAGATCAAAATGACCTTGAGAGAGGAATCGACTGGATGCCTTCTAACTGCTCGAAAGAAGTCTTTGGAGAAAGATGGAGGGCGGTATCCCGATTTGTCGGGATGACCCCTCGTTGGAGGTGGTGGGCGGTACAGGACTTGAACCTGTGACCCCTACAGTGTCATGGGAGGTCTGTCGGTTCACTAGTTCGATTTTGAGTCTGTGACCATCTCCGCGCGTCGCAGTTTTGCTCCTCTATTTGAGAGACCATTGAGAGACCAACCGCGCGGCAGCTGGACACTTGCGGCGGTAAAATCCACCTCAATGGCATATTCAGCAAGCGCAAGCGGCATGGTTGGAACCGGAGGGCTCATGACTACGCCCGCCCCAACTGACCCGAGCAAGATGGATGACCTGATCCGCGGGAATATGGAGACCTTCTACTTTTCGCAGGCCGAGGAAGCCATGAAGGCGTGCATTGCCTGGAGCAGTTTTTTCACCATGGCTGCATCGATGCATGTACTGGCCGCCCTCGCTACCAATAGTAATGTTGATGGCTCGAAGTTCAAACAGTTCATCAGGGACCATATGCCGGGATACGATCCTGACGCAATGTGGCACTGCCTTCGATGCGGGCTATTTCACAGCGGAGGTCCCGGCAAGGGCGGGTCGAACAAAAAGAACGTCCAGGACGTGGTCGTGACATCTAATGACAAGCCAAGTCATGACCCAGACGGATCAAGGAAGGTGCACGCCGGGTGCGTGACAATCGAAGCTGAGACGCTTCTCGATGATCTCCGAACAGCGCTCGATGACGTCCTTTCGAAGAAGCAGGCGAACGCGCACAAGTATTTTCTGACCCTTCACCCATCTGCTCTCTCGTAGAGCGTTCAACGAGTGAGACGTGGACCTGAATCACCCACATCTACCGCACTTTGACCTCGAACCTGCCCGTACGTGCGACGCAAATTCCAGATTGGTCGAGGATGAAAGCCTCAACCCAATGGGTTCCCTTATAGGACGTTGACTCCCACCTTGTATTGCGCGTGCTTGGCTCCGAGTCATAGAAATCTCCCCGCAACTGCCCAGCTGCCGTCGCCTCGTCACCCGTATTGGCAACCTGCCATCGAACTGTATAAGGACCCGTCGCATTGGTCCTTAAGGAAAACTTGAGGTGTACGTTTTTAGGAACCGCCCGACTAGTTACTTGCCATAGCTTTCTGCCCTTTGCTTTCGAGTATAAATCGACTCGAAGGCTAGCTTTGATAGACGGTTGTTCGCGCATCGTGAACACGGAGTCGGCACGAATAACGTGTGACGTGTTCCCCAGGGGCGGAACTTCTGGCAAGCGGCTTTGCGGCTGATAGGGGACAATGCCGTAACTCGTCCGAGGCTTCCGACCCAGCTTTTCGCTAAGTACGACCCTGCCCTCAGCCTCGGATTTAGCCTGCGCAACATCGACGAAGTCTCGTCTTACACGTACAAGCCACTCATCAAAACACCTCTTTCGGGAGGGAAACTCATTCCACTTATCAGCGAAGTTCTCATTCTGTTCCACGGGATTCGCCACCCACCATTTCCCGTCTCGGTTCTCAATGAACAAGTGCATCCTGTCCACAATGCTTATCAAAGCATCGTAGATTTCCTCTTCATTGCGATACGCCTTGGCAGCCAGTGTCGTGATTATGATGCTAATCGGTCGATCATCCGGATCGCCTTCGAAATAAATGTCTCTGTGACGCTTGAGAATCTGAACTGAACGCTGCAACGGCGTTTTTATCTGCCAAATGGGGACGTCTTCAATGTCCCCAGCCATGGCCTCGGCAAGTCTTAGCCTTTTCTTGTTATATGCAACCGCCATCTGTTGCACAACCCAATTGGCATAGGCAATTGG
>CAZAVC010000374.1:0-2724 GCA_964488265.1 uncultured Fimbriimonas sp. | reverse complement strand
GCGTTTCACAACCGAGTTCGAGATGGATCGGAGTGGGGCCACAGTGCCACCCGATCTTTTTTTGGCGGGCAGGGAGGGATTCGAACCCCCGGAGACTTTCGCCTCAACGGTTTTCAAGACCGCCGCAATCGACCACTCTGCCACCTACCCGCGACAAACGTTCCGTCGGAACGAACCTCTATTTTGGCCTAAACAGAAACGATCACGCAGGGTCTGGAGAGAACGAGACGGCTCGAATGAGAGCGAGAGACTCCTCTCTTCTGTCCCAAGGGCAAAGGAAAACGTCGTGATGAAACCCTGCCAGTACGTTACAAGCAATGCCCTTCGCGGCCCACAGTGCAGAGATGCGAGCGGTTATTCCCGACTCGTAAAGCGATGTTTGGAGGTTGAGCCGGATGGCCGCGAACGGACCCTCACGCTTCACAAACCCGCTCAATGCGAGCCGGGATGGCACAACCACACAGGTGCCCTCTGGTTCCGCGACGATCGCTAGAGACACCGAGAGGAATTCTTGAGCAGAGATTGATTCGGCGAGAAGAACATAGTCGAACGGTTCGGGCAGCAGTTGGGGATCGGGAAGTCGCATTCTTGTCACTCTCCTTCGATGAGACGGCGATCACGCCCCTCAAAATCTACTGGACGTAAACTACCTCTATGACCCTTGCCACCGTCGCGCTTGCGATGACCCTTCCTGCCGGAAGACCCGACCTGCTGATCCACGTCATGCCTTGGTTTGAAGCCAGCCCGACCGATCTTGGGTGGCACTGGAAAATGAACCGGAAGGCGGAGGACCTTCGAAAGGACGAGCGTGTAGCGAGCCACTATCGACCCCTCATCGGCGCGTACGATTCCATCGACCCCGAGGTGGTCGAACTACAGATCCTTTGGATGAAATACGCCGGGTTTGATGGCGTGCTTGCCGACTGGTATGGAACGCGTCGTTGGTTCGACTACGGCAATATTCACGAGCGAACCAAGCTTTTGTTCGAATACGCAACCCGGGCGGGACTGAAAATTTCAGTGGTATACGAGGATCAAACCGTAAAGCACGCTCTAGGGCAAGACCTGCTTAAAAACCATGAGGTCAAAACGGTCGCAGAGGAGGTTGGAGCGTTCCTCAAGAAGGAATGGTTCCCCAAGGCCAACTTTTGGAAGATCGATGGCAAGCCCGCTGTGATGGTCTTTGGACCCCAACATTTTGGTCCCGCCGAGTGGGCCGCGTTTCGCAAGGGAGCGGGGGATTACCATCTCATCACCATTCATAAAGCACACGACTTTGCCTCCGGCGGTTACGATTGGCCGATCCCGAGCCAAGGCTTGAAGTTCAACGAAGGATTTGCGGAGCGATCAAAGGGATGGAAGGTTCGCATTCCGGTCGCGTTCCCCCGATTTGTCGATTGGTATGAAGAGGGCGGGCAAACGGGATATCCAGATCTTGCCGATGACAGCGGTGCCACCTACCGCAAGACTCTCGATTGGGCGATCAAAACAGGCGGCCCGGCGATCCAAGTCGCCACCTGGAATGACTGGCAGGAAGGGACCCAAATCGAGCCCTCCGTTGAATTCGGAATGAGGGATCTCATCGAAACACAAAAGGCTCGAAAACGGATAGATCCCAGCTTCCCCTACAAAGCGGCCGACCTCGATGTTCCCCTCCGTCTCTACCGACTGCGTAAGTCGAGAGAAGTTGACGAGGAACTATTGGATAAAGCAGCCAAAGCACTGTTTGCGGGCAAAGTTTCGGAGGCTAGGCGTCTCCTTGCAAACCCCGGCGGATAGGCTCTACTCGCCTAAATCGTGTTCGGGATCGGTCGAGGTATTGGACCGCTTTCTGCTCTCGTGAACCACGGGCAAGAGAAGCGAACTGAAGATCACGCGAACGTACTCGCCCTCTTCTCGCTGAGAAGGCTCGGTTGTCCGAGACTCCTCCATGAGTGACTGAATCTGATTGATCGCCTCTTTGAGGCGCAGGGCGCTTGCCCGATCCAGATAACCTGTCACCCACTTATAAGCCAGGAAGTCTACGATGGACTTGTCGACCGATGCGGCATCCATCGCAGATGCGAACTGTCGTTCCGCAAGCCTCATTTGTGCCTTGAATCGATCCGCATACGCTTCAAGTGCTTCCCGATTCTGCTTAGCAATTACAAGGCGCGTGACCTGACCTTTGTGAACATAGAGGGTCTCAACACGAGAACGGCGTTTTCTGGTCTCCACCGGAACAATGAGATCGACAGCCAGTAGCTTGTCAATATGTTCATGAACCGCCGCCGCACTACGACCTACCTCTTTCCCAACTTCACGAGCAGAAAGCGGCTCGATCGGTGAGAAGGCCGAGAACACTTCCGAGCACGCCGACGACGAAAGAACTCTTATCTGGTCTAAGTTCAACTCGAGCAGTTCGGTTTGTTCCGGATACGGGCGATTCATGTTCGGAAAATTAGCAATAGCCGATTATACAGATAATCTCTTCGTCAGTCGATCCGTGATCGCCGTTCGGTTTGGGGAGCTCTCGCGAAGAGGAACGCAAAAGGAAGGGTCGCCGCGCCGATCATCATTCCGGCGGTCATTCCTAAGACCAATCCGGTGGACCCCCAAAGGAGACCGATCATGCTCCCGATGGCATTAAAGGCAAGTATCCAAAGCACAGGTAAAGCGGCACGTACAAAGGATCCCACCATATGACCTACGGTTTAGGAAACCGTCGCTCTATCCGGCTGAGCT
>CAZAVC010000373.1:0-2729 GCA_964488265.1 uncultured Fimbriimonas sp. | reverse complement strand
GTCTGCGACGTCGTGGGCTTCTACCACGCTCCACTCTCGCGGGACCACAATATGGAGGTCCACGTAGTGCATCGCGCCGGAATGTCTGGATCGCAGGTCGTGGTAGCCATGAATCGCGGTCTCATTGGCCACTATTCTTTTCACTTCGGCAAGTTCCTCGGGCTCGATGCTGGTGTCGATCATTTCGTTGAAGGCTTTTTTGCCCAGGCGTATGGCGCCATACGCCAACCATCCGTTGATGACTAATGCAAAGGCTGGGTCCGCATACTTCCAACCGGTGAGCTTGGAAACCGCCAGGGCGACAATGACCCCGATGTTGGTCCAGAAATCGACCATCAGGTGTTGGTGGTTGGATCGTAGGGCGAACGAGTTTGTCTTCTTCGCCACCTCGCCCACGTACCTTGCCGTGAGTAAGCACCCAATTCCGGTGACGACCATGAGCAAAATTCCCCAATCCAAGCCCTGGACTTCCACGGGCTGGAATAGCCGCTGAACGCTCTGAATGGCGACAAAGGCGGCAAAGCCCATGAGCATCACCGCTTCCACAAGTCCGGCAAGGGTATCGATTTTGCCGTGTCCGTACGGGTGCTCTTCGTCCGCGGGTTGTAGGGCGGCCCTTACCGAGACAAAGGAGATTGCCGAGGCAACAAGGTCGCCAATGGCGTGCAGGGCTTCGCTGAGCAGACTGACCGATCCGGTAAGCGCGGCCGCGACCAGCTTTAGTAGCGTTTGCGCAAAGTTGTAACCAAGGGAAACTCTTGCGGCAGTCTGAGCGGCAACAGAAGATTCACCAATGGAATCGGGACCGCTCACCACCCCTATTATGCACTTTCAAGGTTGGTGGGAGGAGTTGGGGTGGGTGCCGGGAATCGCCGTGCCCAAAGGGCGAAAAGGACCATCGCCACGGCGATGACTCCAACGGCTACCGGCCCCACTTCTTTGCTCTCCCAGAGAAGTTGAACGTTGAGAATGGTGACCACGGCGGCGATCAGGAATCCGCAGATCACCATCCACTGAGGGTTTTTCAGCTCGCCCATCTTGCGCTTGTCGGAGGTGATCATCACCAGCGGGAAAACGGCAAACGGCAACTGCAAGGCTAGGACAATCTGAGAGACCACCAGGCCATCAAGCGATTTGCCGTGGGCGCTGGTCACAAGGATCATCGCCGGGACAATGGCGATGGTTCTTGTGATGAATCTTCTCTTCCAGGGCTTGATGCGCCACTTGGTAAACCCTTCCATTACCACCTGACCGGCGAGGGTTCCGGTGACGGTTGAGGACTGTCCCGAAGCCAGCAGAGCGATCGCGAAGAGGGTCGCGGCTCCACCCGCTAGGACGGGCTTGAGGAGCTCGTGCGCCTGTTCGAGTTGGTCGACAACAATCCCCTTCGAGTGGAACTGCGCGGCAGCGAGAATCAGGATCGAAGCGTTGACGAAGAACGCCATTCCTAGGGCGATCACCGTATCGATGTTGCCGTTGCGAATCGCCTCTTTCTTCCCTTCGGGAGTCTTCTCGAAAGCTCGGGTTTGAATGATGGCGCTGTGCAAATACAGGTTGTGCGGCATAACTGTCGCACCAAGAATTCCCACCGCCGCCGCGAGCGACTGCCCGGTGAGACGCTCTTTGGGGATCATCCCCCCGAACACGCCCGCCCAGTTGGGCTGAGATACGGCAACGTTGATGAGGAAGCACACCCCGATGGTGAGCACAAGGGTGATGATCAGCGCTTCCAACTTTCGGAACCCGTATTTGGTGAGCGCGAGCAAAAGCAGAACATCGAACCCAGTGATCAGCACTCCAGCCCAAAGCGGGAGTCCGAACAGCAGGTTCAGGGCAACAGCGGAGCCGATCACCTCGGCGACGTCGGTAGCAATGATCGCAATCTCGCAGAGAATCCACAGCGCCATGGCTACAGGCTTGCGATAGTAGTCTCTGCACGCCTGAGCGAGGTCTTTGTTGAGCACAATGCCCATGCGCACGCACATGGACTGCAAGACCATCGCCATGAGGTTGGAAAGGACGATGACCCACAGCAGTCGGTATCCGAAAAGCGATCCGCCTTCGAGCCCTGTTGCCCAGTTCCCGGGGTCCATATAACCAACGGAAACAAGAAATGCCGGACCGGAAAACTTTAGGAATCGGAGGATCCCCGTGCCACCCGCAACCGAAACCGAGCGATAAGATTCCGGAAGCGAGTTCTCGGAATCTAGTTCCTCCCTTTGTTTAGTTTCGACTGCGTTTTGTAGCACTGGTTACATTCTAGCCGAATCGTTCTCGTTTGTCGGCATTCAGTCGTGTAAAAGAATCCAGCGATATCTCGAAACCGACCAGAGCGGCGCGCCTGCTGGAGGGTCGATCGTGATCGCCAAGGGGCCGGGCGGGAGTGGATTCTCGAATTCGACTCCAAATGTCGACTGTCGCCAACGGTGGGATCGGTCTTGTTCCGGACAGAACCATCTCCCCACTTTTTTATCGTTGATGAAGACTCGGGCTTGGCTGAGCCCATGAAAAGTATCGTAGGTTCGGAAGAGCACAAGCCCGGTGACCGGAAGCTCACTCTCAATAGTCCAGCGCATCTCGTTTAGGTGGCACGCCATGATGCTCGTCTCAACTTGACCGTTCGGCCAAGTTGCGGTGAGTTCTTCCGGTTTCGAAAGGTTTTGGACGAAGAGTCTTTCTTTCCTCAGGGCTTCAATATCGGCCATTGCCCATCCGCCCATTGTGGTTGT
>CAZAVC010000372.1:0-2734 GCA_964488265.1 uncultured Fimbriimonas sp. | reverse complement strand
ATCGACGATCTTGACCGAAACCTCGCCGGAAAAGCCTTCCGTCTTCTGAGCAATGGTCAGCTTTTTGTTGGACTTTGTGACTTGGAACTTCGGATACCCGGCGGTATAAAACCACTGCTTGCGGAAGGCATCCAAAGACTTCCCGGAGCTCTTCTCAAACGCCTTGAAGAAGATCTCGGTGTCGGTGTTTTTGTATCCCCACTCCTGCAGGTACTCCTTGGTCGCCTTCCAGAACGCTTCCTCGCCAAGGGTGTTCATCAGCATGAACATTCGGGTGGCACCCCCCGGATAGGCGTTGCCATCGAACATCTCCATCGGATCTCCGTAGTTTTTGAAGACCATCGGACGGTTCGCACCATCCATGCCGCCCAAACCGCCGTCGTAGGTGCCAACTCGTTCCAAATGGAACTCGTCGTCACCCTGGTCTTTCCGTGTCCAGAAGGCAGGTAAGAAGCTCGCCCAGCCCTCGTTCACCCAAATGTGAGACCAGTCCGAAGTGGTGATAAGGTCGCCAAACCACTGGTGAGCAAGCTCGTGAGCTACCAGACCCGTTGCACTTTGCAGCGGGTTCACCTCTTTGGGGAACGTCGCGGTGATGGTGTTGGTGGTGCAGGAGACGTTCTCCATGCCGCCAAACATGAATTCAGGCACGGCCGACTGGGCATATTTCTCCCACGGATACTTCACGCCAACCAATCCAGAGAAGAATTCGACGATCTTGTGGGTCCCGCCGAAAGCGTTGTCTACCCACGGCTCCACTCCCTTCGGAGCCCAGTTGGTGACCTCGATTCCTTCCCAAACGCCGTCCTTGAGCGCCGTGTATTCGCCGCCCACAAACGAAATGAGATAAGTGGCGTGTGGCTTGGAGATCTTCCAGTGCCAGATGGCCTGGGTGCCTTCTTGCTTCTTCGCAATCAGCGCCCCGTTGCTCAAAACGCTCCACGTGGAAGGGACTCGAATAATGCCTTCGGAGGTCGCTTTATCGTTCGGAGAATCGTATGTCGGGAGCCAATAGCGAGTGTCCTCCATCTCGCCTTGTGTAAACACCACCGCAGTTTGTGCCGGGTATGCGTTTGCTTCCGCGACGAAGTAGATACCCGCATCGGGGCGCGTGGCGTAGCGAATCTCTACTTTAAGCGTCTCGCCGGCGGCTCGGTTCTTCACCGTCGTCGAAGCTTTCTTGGTCTTGGGGTCAATTTTTGTTGTTAGGTGAGGCAGGACCTCAAGCACGTCTCCGACCACCTTATACGAGACCGTCTCGCCGTTCACCTTTACCGAACTGATGTTCAACCGAGCGGCATCAAAGTAGAGTTGCGCATTCTTGAGGAGCGTCTTAACGGTGTTGGTGGCGATGCCGCTAATGGACTCTTGCTCCGGATCTACGGTGACATCCCAGCGAATATCGAGCAGATCGTACTCGTGCCGATCTCGAGCGGTCTTGGGAAAGGTGTTGGGTTTGCTGCCTGGAGTCGGGTCTCCATCTTTCTGAACAAAACGAGAAGGCTGGGCATCTACCAAGAGAGAGCCCGCAAGAAGGAGACTTATGCCGAACACTCGACTATTTTAAGCGGGCGAGCCCCGATTTGGTTAAGAGATGCCCGATTTTGCTTACGAGTTGCCGGCGTATTCCCGCTCTTTCTCTACCAACTTCTGAGCCGCTTCCCACGCTCGGGAAATATCTTCGACCAGCAAAGAGTAGCCTCCATCCGAACCGGAATGAGCGTTTCGCAAGATGTAAGACGGGTGCAGCGTCGCAATTGCGGTTCTCGCCATCTCGCAAGGGAAGTACTTGCCTCGCTCTTTGGTGATGGCGAAGTTGCGCTTGATGAGGTTCTTTGCGCTTGGCGCTCCAACGCACAAGATCACCTTCGGCTTAATCAGCAGAAGTTGCGGCGTTAACCACCTGCGGCAGGCAAGAACCTCTTCCTCGGTCGGGGGTCGATTCTGGGGCTTGCCCGTCGACCAATCTGCGGCTCGGCACTTCACCGTATTGCAGATGTACACCATCTCTCGGGAAAGTCCTGCTTCAACAAGGGCCTTATCCAAAAGCTGGCCCGCTTTACCCACGAAGGGTCGGCCGGTTTTGTCTTCGTTGTCGCCGGGCCCTTCGCCGACAAGAACGAGGGGCGAAAGCGGATTCCCCTCGCCAAACACAACGTTAGTGCGGCGTTCAGAGAGAACGCAATCGGTGCAGGTTGAAGCGGCGGTTTGGAGTTCTTGAAGGGTCAAGGTTGCTTCTCTCCCGGAGTTTGCAGAGAAGCGTCGGCAAGCGCAGCCGCACGAATTTTTTGATAGCTCTCATCCATTGCTTGGGGCATCACACGCACCTCTCCGACAGTGGTCATGAAGTTGGTATCGCCATTCCAGCGGGGAACGATGTGCCAGTGGAGATGCTGAGGAATCCCCGCTCCCGCCGCTCGACCCAGATTCAGCCCAACGTTAAAGCCGTCCGGTCGATAGATTTCGGTGAGCCAAGCAATGCACCGGGCAATCAGGCGGTGAATCTCCAGCAGTTCGCCGTCAGACATGGTGGTCATGGCGTTGGTCTGACGGTAAGGGGCAACCAATAGATGACCGTTGGTGTAAGGGAAGGCGTTCATGATGACGAACGCGGTTTGACCTCGGTAGACGATCAAGTTCTTCTCGTCGTCATCCTGCGCGGGTAGGTCGACAAAGATGTTGCCAGACCCGCTCGGCTTTTCGATGTACTGCATTCGCCAAGGAGCCCATAGCG
>CAZAVC010000371.1:0-2761 GCA_964488265.1 uncultured Fimbriimonas sp. | reverse complement strand
CAACCAACTCACCAAGAGCGGTCGCGGCAATGGGGAAGCATTCAGCGAACTCAGCGATCCCAGGATTTCCAGGAGCGCAGAGCACCTGCACACCGGGATCTTGAGAGAGTTTGAGCGCGAGAGCGTGTTCTCTTCCACCAGAGCCGACCACCAAGACCTTCATCGGAATCAGTTTGACCGATCCACGATGCTACGAGTGAATCAGTCCTCAGATGATCGGTAGCCACCCGTTCGAACGGGGTTTCGATATCGCGCGAAGGCGGGTTGGAAGCCTAAGATAACCTTGCCTGTGGGACCGTTTCGGTGCTTGGCGATGATGATCTCCGCCTCTTGGACCTCTTCGTAGTTTTCCACCTCGGGTCGGTGCTCTTCTTTGGCTTTGTAGTAGCTGTCCCTGTAAAGGAGAGCTACCAGGTCGGCTTCGGCTTCGATGGAGCCGGATTCTCGAATGTCCGAAAGCTGTGGGCGCTTGTCGTCTCGGTTTTCCACCGCACGACTGAGCTGACTCAGAGCCACCACCGGGCAACCGAGTTCTTTCGCCATCGACTTACAAGATCGGGCAATTTCGGAAATCTCCTGCACCCGGTTTTCCGTGCGGCGACTCCCACGCATCAACTGCAAGTAGTCGATGATGACCAGATCCAGCCCGTGCTCTGCTTTGAGTCGGCGAAGCTTTCCGCGCATTTCGAGCGGGGTGATGTCCGAACCGTCGTCGATGAAGATAGGCAGTTCGTGAAGGGTCTCGCAACCGTCCGCGAGGCGCTGGTAATCGTCGAGGCTGAGCCCTTTCTCGCTCTTCAGAGCGCCCATTGAGATGCCGCTGATCATGGAGACCATTCGGCGAACGAGCTGAATGCCAGACATTTCCAAGCTGAATATTGCGACCGTGCCCTTCTTGCCATCCTGCCGACCTAATCCTCGGGCGACGTTTGCGGCGAAGTCCAAAACAAGGGAGGTCTTACCCATCGCCGGTCGAGCGCCGACAATCACAAAGTCGCCCGGATAGAAGCCCGTGGTGAGGCGGTCGAGGTCGTAGAACCCGCTGAACAAGCCCTGCATGGGCTTGCCCGTTTCCACAATGGTGTCAACGTCGACAAAGAACTCTTTGGAGAGGGAAGCAACCGAAGTGAAGTAGTTGCCCAGTTGGCGCTTGCCAACTTCAAAGATCACCCTTTCTGCCGAATCCACCTTGTCGGAGGCGTTTCCTTCATCCGGGTTGTGGACGATCTCAATGATCTTCGCCGCGGATTCTTCCAGGCGCCTGAGCGTCGCGCGGTCGCGAACGATGCCCGCGTAGTCCATCGCGTTAGCTGCGCTCGGAACGTATTCGGCGATTTCAATCAGGAAGTCGATTCCGCCAACATCCGCAAGATTTCCTCGCTCGACCAGTTCGGCCCGAAGGGTCACGAGGTCGATCTCTTTGTGGTTGGAGACCAACTGACGAATCGCTCGGAAAATGAGGCGGTGAGCCGGACGATAAAACTCGTCTTCGGTAAGAGTCGTTACCAACTGTTCCGCTGCGCGCGTGGAAAGGATCATCGATCCAAGAACCGACATTTCCGCCTCGATACTGTAAAGAGGCATACGCGGGTTAGAAGGGTTGCTCATCCGTTGCTCGGGGATCGCCTAGTTTATCGCGATGAGCTTTCCACACGAATAACGATTTTTCAACGGGTTATCCACACCCCTTTTGCAACCAACAACCTTCAAAGGAAGGTGATAAAGCGTGTGGAAAAGTCTATCAGACCCGGAAATCGACGCGCTTCGTTCTGGCCTTTCGGAAGAACGTAAGCACGCGGCTCTTTATCTTGTCCCAGTGAGATTGCTTAACCTCGGCCTCCATGATCATCGCTTCCACCAGTTCGGGGCAACGAGAGAGCAGATCGTCCAAGCCGTGCTCGATCGTTTGCGAATCGTGCTCGAACGAACCATGCCATCCGCAAACAAAGCAGGAGTCGGTATCGCTGGAATTCAGGGCATCGCAAACGGGGCAACTCTTTAAATGCTCCGCGAGCAACCTTTTGGTCGCGCGGTTTTGAAACAGGACGGAGTTCTTGCGATCGAATGCCATGAAAGTTCCCTTTAACATCGGTAGGAACCCACGCTTTCTTGATGCGTCTTGGGGCTCCACGCGGCCAAAATCATGACGATGTCCACGCCCAAAAACGGCTTGAGCGAGCCTATCAAAACCAGAGTTGTTCGGGCGGATCATCGTGTGGTTACCTACTTATGGAATCGGGGGGAAGGCCTGTATCGCCTCCCGGAACGATTACTGGTTTTGGGCGAGTTTCAGGGGCCGGGGTTCCTTTCAACGCCTTCGTTCGCTGAAAGACCTAACCCATTGACCTTGCATACGCCGGATGGCCAGCGATCCGTCCTTTCTGAGAGTGCCGCACTCTCTGCGGGCAGGCATCTTGTCGTTTCCGAGCGTGATCATCCCGGTTGTGAGCTCAAGTTCCGGTCTTTTGAACCACTCATGAGAGAAGCGGTTTTCACGGTAGATGTATTCCTTGGTTCAGGCTGGCTACTGGGTGGGGAAGCTGAACTCGATGGGTCAAGGCAACGATCCAAAGGTTCGCCCGAGTTTCCGATTCCATTCTTTCAGGAGTGTCGCCCGGTTAGCCCTGGTGCAAGGCCGGAAATCCTCATGGGGAAAGATCTCACAACCACAATGGGCGGATGGGCAATGGCCGATATTGAAGCCCTGAGGAAAGAAGACTCTTCGTCCAAAACCTTTCGAAAACGGAAGAACTCACCGCAA
>CAZAVC010000370.1:1738-2766 GCA_964488265.1 uncultured Fimbriimonas sp. | reverse complement strand
TCTTCATCGAGGGAGGCGCCACTACGGGTGGAAACCTTGTGAACGGTCTTAAGGCTGAAGTGTATGGCTCCTTCGACCCCGCAACGCGGCGAGTAGTCGCACGCGTGGTTAAGGCCGAAGTGGAGGACGAAGACGAAGACGAGCGAGAGGAAGCGAAGATTGTGGGTCCTGGGTTCGATCCGAACTCTGGAGACGGATCTTTCAAGATTCGACCCCGAATCATTCGTGGAGCCGTACCGAAGGGTGACGTTGTCAACGTGGCAACCACTTCTACGACCAAGTTTAAGGGTCGCCGAGGCGCAATCCTGACCAAAGATCAATTCTTTGCGGCCTTCGTGAACGTGGGTAGCGAGCCGGTGGTGCAAGTAGAAGGCGTGTACAACGCCGAAAGCAACACCATCACGGCGAAGAGCTGCCACATCGAGAGCGAAGCCGGCATGGGCGATGCTGAAGCCAAGGGCGAAACCGCCGAGCCAAACGCTGGGCTGAAGAAGTTTAAGCTCTTCGTTTTTGAAGCCAACGGCTTCGATTTCGGCAGCGAGGCGGTCACCGTCCAAGCGGTCGAAGGCGCCAAGTATTACGGCGTCAATGATCAATTGATTTCCGCAGCCGCGTTCTTTGAAGCGCTGGCGGCCGGATCAAAGAAAGTCGAAATCAAAGGTGGCTTCCGAGACGGCGTGTTCTATGCGGGCAAGCTGGAACTAGAAGGCGAGGATGACTCTTCCGCTGAGGCAAAGGGTCAGACCGTTCAACCAAACGCGGAACTGGGCACGTTCAAGATGGAAGTGCGAGAATCGGAAGGATTCACTCGGCCTGAAGGCAAACTTCCGGTTGAGATCCTCTCGGATGCAGTTATCACGAACCGAGGCGGTGAAGTGATTTCGAAGGCGGCGTTCTTTGAGGCGATCGGCGAGCGATCACGCTTTGTGAAAGCGGAAGGATCGTTCGTTGATGGCGTTCTGAAGGCGATCAAGATTCGCTGGCTCGAGTAGTCGCGCTCTTTGAACCTAGTTAGACTCCCCTTCGAC
>CAZAVC010000370.1:0-1728 GCA_964488265.1 uncultured Fimbriimonas sp. | reverse complement strand
GTCGAGGGGGATTTTTTTGCTTTAAGAGCACTCTGACTTCACTTTGAGGTACGGAGATAAGGATTTTCCGCAAAACAATTTAGCAATCCTGTACTCTAAAGCCGGAGAAGCGGAATGAGACTGGAGCCTCTGGGAAAAGCAAAGATGCCGAAGAATCCCGAGGCGAAGTTTGAGGACCGGCAGAGTCAGTATGTCCCTCTCCTAATGATCCTCGTCTTCAAAGTGGGTGTAGAGTTGCTGAAACCGACACCACTCAACCCCCCCGCGATCACTCTGATCTTAGGTGGACTTGGACTCTTTGTCGCAATTTTTCTTTGCGACTTTGTTTTTGATGCGAGACACCGGTATGCGATCGACGAGGGATACCTGTTTCATCGTTTCATGCATTCGAAACGCAAATTTGAACTAGCCACTGTGCGCCGTGCCGAGATCATTGGAGAGGCACTCGAACTTGAGTTTGTCTCGGGAAAGATTGAGAAGTTCGGATTTGGTTCAAAGTCGAACTCGGTAGCCGGAAGAGCGAGCTTCCTTGCGGCACTCGAAAAGGCCCTGCCTGTGCCGCTTCGAAAAGAAACATTTCTGAAAGAAGTTGTTTACGGCCTTGGTGATAATTCCAAGTCCCTCGTGCTAGCGGAGTGGAGCGAAAAAATGAGATTGAGCGCTGGCGAGGAGGTTTCCCGATTTCCAATCAAGGAGACCTGGTCGGTACTCTTTGGGAGGAAGCTGACACCGCTCCCGATCACGCTGTTCATTCTCACTTGCGTTGCATTTCCCATTTTCACGACAAAACAGGTGCCCGCCGTTGCCTACCTCGCTCTCCTGATTCCGTTAGGCATTGCAACCTGGCTCGTCGTAAAGAAACAGGTTCCGACTCTCGATCTGGTTATCGGTCAAGACGGACTGGGCGTCGCTCTGGGCGACACGTTCATCCTTGGCGAGCCCTACCGCCAGATCAAGGCGTTCACTTTCCAGGCGAGCAACAGCCACGAAAAGAAGAACTTTTATTGGTTCCAAATCGAGACCGCGCACGGCACGAAGATCACCGAAGAAATTCTAGTGGAAAGTCCATCGTCAACGAAGGATCTGTTCTTTGCCAAGGGGCAATTGCCACTCCGGGAAGAGACCGCCGAAGTTGAGCATAGGACCGCTCCAAAGCCGTGGGAGGCTTACTTGCCCGACCCCAACAACACTCCACGAACGAAGTAGCGTTGCAGGGCCAGAAACACTACGACTAGCGGAACCATGACCACCACGGCAGCCGTCATTTGCAGCGGCCAGTTGGTGCCCCCGTAGGAGTTCTTGTAGACCGACAGTCCCACTTCCAGGGTGCGCATCTCGGTGGAGTTGGTTACGAGCATGGGGCCGAAGAAATCGGTCCACGTGCCAAAGAACGTGAACGCCCCCGCCGTTGCTAAGGATGCCTTTGCCAGCGGGAGGATAACGCGCGAGTAGATCTGAAAGTCGGTGGCGCCATCTAGTCTTGCCGCCTCGCTCAGCTCCATCGGGATAGAGAGAAAGAACTGTCGAAGCAGGAACACCGAAAACGCCGACCCGATTCCGGGAACGATCAAGGCAGCGTAAGTATCTAGCCAGCCGAACGATCGGATGAGCAGGTAGACCGGAATTTGCAGGACCAGCCCGGCGAACATCATTGATCCAACGAACAGCAAGAACAACGCTTCTCGCCCCTTGAATCGCAATCGAGCCGCAAAATTTTTAGCGCTCACT
>CAZAVC010000369.1:0-2775 GCA_964488265.1 uncultured Fimbriimonas sp. | reverse complement strand
GATTTTTCGTTGCATTGCAGCGCCGAAACGTTCGTTTCGGTACCGATAAGGGAAGAAGATGATCATTGCCGGGTGTTTGGCCGCGCTTCTAGGTCTTGCCCCAACAAGCATGTTGGCGCAGGATGGCTTGATGGCGGGTCAACCCGTGAAGGTTCGGCTCTTCTCTCGATCCTTCGGACCACAGAACACCATCGAATATGCCCGTGCTGGATTGCGCTGGGAAGTGTGGCCAGATGGTTCGTTTGAGGTCACCAAAGTTGAGGCGACCATTGATGGCAACCCCATCGACGCGCTCTACGTTTCCTCTCAGCGAGCGGTGGTGATCGAGCCCGCCGAGCCGTTCGAACCGGGGACCCACAACGTAGAGGTGAAGGTGACGGTGAACAACTCGTCTCGATTCACGAAGAAGTGGTCGTTCACCATCGCCCCGAACGCTAAGAAAGACGCGCCGACTTACTCGACGCCTCAGAACGAGATCTTATCCATTCTTAATCGGTATCGAAAAACCATTGGAACTCCCGCCTTCACGTTCGATAGTCGATTAACGTTTGCGGCCACCGGGCATACCGAGTACATTCTCACCAACAAAGAGCAAGGTCACTTTCAGAAGCCGGGCAAGCCTCTCTTTATCGGCGAGTTGCCTACCGACCGAGCGGCTCGATTTGGATGGGTGATGCCGGCCTGGGAATCGCTCGCGTTCAAATTCCCATCGGCCGGCGAAGGTCTGCGAACCCTTTTTGATTCGCCCTACCACCGTGTCTCGCTCATGATGCCGGGGACGGGATGGGTCGGTGTCGGGATTCGAGCAGAGACACTCTGCCTTATCGGCTGGAACGAGGAAGTCGCGGGAACCGTTCTTTCGCCCGCCGCGGATGAAACCGACGTTCCCCTTTCTTGGGCTGACCAAGAGCGCCCCGATCCATTGCGACTTTGGTCGAAGGCTTCAAGGCCCACGGGCTATCCGATCGTGGTTGCTCATCATGGCAACCAAAACGAGCGCCTTCAGCAGGTCACGGCGACGCTCACGCTGAACGGCAAAGCGGTCCCCATTTTTGTGAACACTCCTTCCAACGACGACCAACTGTCTAACGCAATTGTGATCATCCCGGAGGGTCCGCTGGTGAAGAACTCGGTCTATCAGGTGAGCGTGGCGTTCTCCGATATCGCGGGGAATAGAGTGGAGAAGAAGTGGTCCTTCCGCACCGAAGTCACCGCTTCGAAGTAGTAGCGGATTCATCAATCAAGGGTGGACTCACTCAAATTGTTCTAGCGACCGCAAGCGCTTGCTGTGCCTCCTTCAGCTCGGCAGCCTGCTCCCAGTGGCATTTTTTGTGAAATAGTACAGATTAATGTCAAGGAGTAATTAAATTGGGTCTCCTGGGGATTCAATCCATGTGAAGATTCCCTGGAAAGTCTCTCGCTGTGAAGTCTGCGCGTGGACTGAGGATCAATGCCCTTGCTTTTTACATCTATCCTTTGCCTGACATCTATGTCAGGCACGATTCCCTTGGCAAAATTGCCAATCATAAATTACGTTTGGCGCCCGGGCGGGAATCAAGTGTATCCAACGGTGCAGGAGGTCCAGGCTTTCTTGGAGTCTCATCCGGAGGCGGAGGCTGCTGAAGATCGCAAGGATCGGTCTATTCTCTTAAAATCCGATGGACAGGTTTTCTTCTTTGCGTCCGACCTGGATCAGCTTGTTTCGCTTCGGTTGAAATCTGCTCTGATGAAGGAGGTTCTTAAGACCGAGCCCACGGTTGCTTCGAATTCGGACAAGTTTGGCACTGCCTTTTCTGAGTATCTCGCTTTCGCCATAGGGCATACCGATTCCGAGATTATGGAGCCTCCCGCTTCGGTGAAAGACCTGAACTTCATCTTTCTCCCGAGCGCAACCCTCACTTTCACGGCAAAGGGTAGGGTCTTTTCCGCCAAAGTGACAGGGCAGGGTTTTCCCTCTCTTTCATCGGAGAGGTACTCGTCCATCCCTGAGGGCAAAGCTGGAGAACGACGCGCTTGGGAGTATCTCGATCAAAAGCCACTCGTAGTTATTCCGAATGCTATTGATGACATGGCGGGATGGCAAGCAAAAGCAAAAGCAAGAGTTGCGATTGTACGAAGTAAGTTAACGAGGAATGCAATAAGTGTGGGAAGGCAGTATTCAGGAATGGGGCTGCCTTCTGACTACGAAGAAAGTTATAAGTTAGCGATCAAGGTTCTTTATGAACTTGTACGAACAAGAAAGACTCAATTCGAGACCGAAAACGCAAAGGGTTTTGATCGTTGGAAGAAGCACTGGGGCTCATTCCGAGATGAAATGATTTGGCCACCTCAAGGGATGCTTGGGCTTCAATTCGCAAACGAATTGAAGCAAATGGGAGAAGAGAATCCCGATGAGTTGTTGCGATCGGCTTCCAAAGGTAGTCAGGTATGGGGTCTCTCGTTTCTCTTCAATACAAAGCCGATCGATTCACCGAGGAACGTAACTATTTGGCCATGATTTGGCGGAGATGAAAAAGACCTCTCCGAACTAGGTTCGGAGAGGTCTTCTTGTGCTTGGTGACTTGACAGTTTAGTGTCGCTCGGTAACGGGAACGTAGGTGAGGTTGCGGTCGCCTTCGTAGATAGCCGTCGGGCGAATAAGTCGGTTGTTATCCAACTGCTCGATCGCGTGGGCGCAGTAGCCTGCTACCCGAGCCACCACGAAGAGCGGGGTGTATAGGTCGATCGGGATACCGAGGAGGTAGTAGGCGTAAGCGGCGGGGAAGTCGACGTTGG
>CAZAVC010000368.1:0-2780 GCA_964488265.1 uncultured Fimbriimonas sp. | reverse complement strand
GCAAGAACGTTAACGATCTTGCCGAAAAGATGGGGCGATTCCTTGACGATGCCGTTACTGAACGAATGAGCCGAGCCGCATTCGACCGATTTTGGGCGAACCCTCCCACTGAAGAGAATCACGTTGAAAAGCTCTTAAAGGCCTACGAAGAGATTCTTGGAAAGTCGTTCGCAATTTCGGCCTGAACAACACGTGAAGATTCTTTTAATTTCTAACCTCTGCCCACCGGACTACGAAGGTGGATTCGAACTTGCTGCTTTCCGGAGTGCTCAGGCGCTTCGAAAACGTGGGCATGAAGTCGATATTGTCACTTCTCACTACCGTAAAAGTTACTCAGGAGAAAGAACAGACCCCGATTGGGTTCATCGGATTTTCGAAGTTGTAGCCCACCGCGAAGGTTGGAATAATGCCGGGAATTTTCTTGAGGGCAAATCTCAGCAAGAGTTCAGCATCTGGAATTTGCCTAGGGAGTTTCCTTTGCGATTCAAAAACCTCCGAAATCTTGCGGAGACGATGAGTATTGGTCCAAAGAACCAGGCCAAGCTAGATAAGTTCCTCGACACTAAGAAATACGATGTCGCCTATGTTTTTGGTCTACACCTTATTGGGACCTCCGTTATCCACGCGGCAAGAAATAAAAGTATCCCCGTTGTCTATCACCTTGGAGATGAATGGTTAGCAGGTTACACGCGACCAGGAAGACTTAAGAGAACACTTTTGAAGCTTCTTGTCGGGCGATCGTTCCAGTCTGAAGTTTCAATCCCTTTCGATCGAGTCGTCTTGATTTCGCGCCTGTTGGAGGAAATGTTCCTCTCGAAAGGGTTCGACCCTAGTTCCTTGAGAGTGATTCCTCGCGGTGTTGAATTTGAACTTGGAACGGATATCACTCGCGAGCGTCGCGAGCCGCCTACCTTCTTTATTGGAAGTCGCCTTGCTCACTTCAAGGGGATCCCTCAAGCCATTCAGGCCGCGAAGCTTTTAGATGAAGAGGATCCGCTGAAGCAGTGGGAAATGAAGATTGCGGGAGGTGGCGACGCGAACGTTGTCGAGGAATATCACCAGATGGTGCGCGATCTTAATCTCGGTCATCGTGTCGAGTTCCTAGGGCGAATTGATCGTAACGAAGTTCTGGGCCACATGCGTAGCGCGACCGCCGTTTTGAGTCCGATTATCTACGATGAGCCCCTTGGAAACAGCAACTTGGAAGCTCTTGGTTCAGGGACTCCCCTTATAGGTGCCCGCGCCGGAGCGATGCCAGAAATCATCGAGCACGAAGTTTCGGGTCTTATGTATGATCGCCAAGATGTTCCTGCGCTCGTAACGTGCATGAAGAGAGTCATGAACGATAAGGATCTGACGCAACGATTGGCAGAGGGTGGACTTGAGCGCGTCCGCAAGGTCTTTTCAATGGATGCAACAATGAGCGCCATCGAAGGAGTGTTCGATGATGCGATCAATAATCGGCCATTGAAATAGACATCTGGCTAAGTCGACTACCTTCCAGATCTAGGGTGCGAGACGACTACGCAAAAATCCATTCTCAGTCGCTTCAAAAACGATGCGGTCATGAAGTCGAGAGGGTCGTCCTTGCCAGAATTCTATGCGCGAGATGGTGACATCGTAACCGCCCCAGTGCTCCGGTCTTGTGACGCTATCACCCCACTCCTTCTTGGCGGCATTGAACATCTCATCAATTTGTGAAGATGAAGAAAGCGATTGACTCTGTGGACTCACCGCCGAAGCAATTTGAGAATCGATTGGCCGTGAGTAAAAATACAGGTCTGACTCTTCTGCAGAGATCTTTACAGCCTGACCCTCGATTCTGATTTGTCTTTCCATTGGACCCCACCAGAATGTCAGCGCGACCTTCGCGTTGCTCTCAATCTCCGCCCCTTTGCGACTATGGTAGTTCGTAAAGAAGCGCAACCCAGCCGAGGAAATACCACGCAACAAGACCATCCGTGCGCTTGGGCGACCATCCGTATCCACCGTCGATAGGCACATCGCCGTCGGCTCGGTTACGCCCGCCACAACCGCTTCTTCAAGCCACTGCTTCAAAAGATCCATCGGATTATCCGGGATCTCCGATTCGAAGAGTCGACCTTTCGTGTACTCGTAACGGTGGATATCCATCTCAGCCTGATTCTACGGGTCCCTTTCCGAGTTGGTATCCGTGCAAACACATCGAGGGATTGCGTAGATTCTTGACGTGCCGGAACTTCCCGAAGTTGAAACCGTTCGTCGATTATTGGCAAACGGTCTTGTTGGTCAGAAACCTCTGAAAGTCGAGATCGCCGACGACAACATCGTTTTTGCGTCCGCTCCAACTGCAGCCTACTACGATGCATTTCAGTCTGGAAAGGTGCGTGCGGTTGGTCGGAAAGGGAAGTACTTCTGGTTCGAAATGGAGAGTGGACCAACCGTCTTTGCACACCTAGGCATGGCCGGGTGGGTGAGACAAATTGGAGCTGAATCGATCCGCTTGAAGGAGCACGGAAGCGCGCCGTTTGAAGATGAAGAAGGGGTTCCCCGGTTTTGGAAGTGGATCCTCACTAATCCTGCCGGCGAAAGATTCGTGATGACGGATGGGCGAAGGTTCAGCCGAGTCTGGCTCGGAGAGTCTCCGGATGCCGATCCTCGTGTATCCGCGCTGGGTCCTGACTGCTTCTTGGACCCCCAGCCGCTCGAGTTTTGGCAGGGGCACTTGAAGAAACGTAGTATTGCCATCAAAACGGCCCTTATGCAGCAGCAGTTTGTGAGCGGTATCGGGAACTGGACCG
>CAZAVC010000367.1:0-2785 GCA_964488265.1 uncultured Fimbriimonas sp. | reverse complement strand
GTCAGCACTCCGTTTTCCGACTATTAATCGTGTCGAAGGGAACTTGGTAGAGGTGCCGGTTCAGCGAAAACAAGTGAACGAAAATCCAAGGGGATTGGGTTTGAACACTTGTTGCTGAATTAGGTCGTCCAACTTCCCCTGCACATTAGGAGAGAGAAAGAAAATGCCGATGTACGCCTTTAAAGCGGTAGATCCTGCTTCGGGAAAGATGATTTCATCGACCCAAGAAGCGGAGTCTGAAGCAGCGCTCGCCGCAAAACTGCGGGAGCAATCGCTTCATGTCGCCGAGATCAAACAGGCCAAAGCGGCTGCGCCGATTGGGTCGAAGAAGCCGAAGAAGGTCAAGCTGAAATCGCTTGTGGTCTTCTCAAGGCAGTTTGCGACCATGATCGATGCCGGTATCCCCATTCTCCGGTGTCTGGACATTCTCCACGGTCAAAGTAAGGATCCGGGACTCACCGAGGCGCTAGAGACCATTACCATTGACGTTAAGGGCGGTATGACCCTGAACGAGGCGATGGCCAAGCACCCGAACGTGTTCTCGAAGCTTTACGTGAACATGATTCGTGCGGCGGAACTGGGAGGCATTCTCGACCAGATTCTCGACCGTCTCAGCGGATTCTTGGAGTACGAAGCCGAGATCAAAGGCAAGATCAAATCGGCGATGACCTACCCGGTCCTCGTTTTGGCCTTCTCTCAGATCATGCTCTTTGCTCTCTTCACTTTCGTGTTGCCAAAGTTCAAAGAGATCTTCACAGGCATGAATGTAGAGATGCCGCCTGTCACCAAGTTCCTCTTTGGAATTGGCGACTTCATGCAGGCCTACTGGTGGGTGATTCTCCTCTTCATCGGAGCCGTTTTCGTTGGTCTGAAGCAGTACGCGAAGACTCCGAAAGGGAAGTATCAGCTCGACTTTCTGAAGCTGCGCGTGCCGATCATGGGCGATCTGTCCATGAAAATGAGCGTCGCCCGCTTCTCTCGAACCTTTGGAACACTCATCAACTCGGGCGTGCCGATGATGCGCAGCCTCGAAATTGTGGGTGAAACCCTAAGCAACGAAGTTCTTAACCAGGCGATCGACAACACTCGAGCCAGCCTGCGGGAAGGAACAAAGCTGTCGACGCCGCTTGCGGCTTCGGGCCTTTTCCCAACGATGGTCACCACCATGATCGACATTGGTGAGGAGTCAGGACGACTCCCAGAGATGCTGGTCAAGGTCGGCGAGTTCTACGACCAAGAGGTCGAAGCGGCGGTGAAGGGGCTTACGTCGATGATCGAGCCCTTGCTGATCATCTTCCTCGGTGTCGTGGTCGGCTTTATCGCCATCTCGATCATGGTCCCGATCTTCAAACTCGTCAACAGCGTTCAATAACGATTTCGCCCGTGGCGGAAGGATCCAACACGGGCAAAAGCAATCATCAACCCCGAGCACAGGATGTGCTCGGAAACAGCAATCAACGGAGTGAAATATGTCGCAAACGTCTCAACTGGGGCACGATTCGGAGGGTTTAGTCCTTCGGTATCTGGAGAATCCGCGTGCGGATCTTCGAGACTTGATCATGGTCAACTATGCAAGTCTCGTGGAGCGAACCGCGCGAAAGTTCGCAGGTATCGAAGCGTACGAAGACCTTGTTCAAGTGGGCTTTATCGGTCTGCTGAACGCGCTCAATAAGTTCGATCCGTCGGCAGGAGTTCGATTCAACACCTACGCCACCTATTTGGTGGCGGGTGAAATCAAGCACTACCTGCGCGATAAGTCGCAGACGATTCGCCAACCGGCGTGGCTTCAAGAGCTGCGTCACAAGGTGAATCGAGCCGCGTCATCGCTGCAGGCAACGCTTGGACGAGTTCCTACCGAGCGGGAAATCGCCGACACCATCGGTGTTAGCGAGTCATCGGTGAAAGAAGTTCTTATCACTGCGGACCTGTTGCGCGTCGGTTCACTAGATGCTCTGCCGACCAATTCTGAGGATGATGTGGAATCCGAAGTCGATAAGATCGACGCGGCCAACTACACCCCAGAGCAGTTGTCGGTGGAAGATCGAGTGGTACTTGAACACGCCATGCAACAGCTTCGAGATCTGGAACGAGAGGTTCTGACCCTCTTCCACTTCGAGGCACTTAACCAAACGGAAATCGCGAGCAAGCTCGGAATCTCGTGCAACTATGTGTCGCACATTCTCCGACAATCGCTTGCAAAGCTGCGCAAGATTCTCACCTCGGAAGAGGCGAAGGATCGCGTGCTGCGAAAGTCGTCCGACGTCTCTGAAAATGAGATCGTCGATCCGATCACCGATGCGTACACGGAGGCATACTTCCGGGCACGCATCGATGAGGAGCTGCACCGAGCCAGCTATGAGAACACCGAGGTGGGTCTCATCGTGGTGAAGTTCACGGGTCTTGAGGGCATGCGACGGTTCTATGGTGAGGAAAGCGTTCAAGGATTCCTTTACGATGCCGCCGACTTCTTCCGAGACAACGTTCGCCGTTTGGACTTGGTAGCGCGATACGGTCAAACCGGATTTGCAATCATTCTTCCTTCCGGTGGCAAAAACCTGGACCTCGTTCGAGGCCGTCTGCTCTCTCGGTTGAACCTCTGGGTAAGCGGTCGATACGGAAATACGGGTGCGGTAAAGGCGTACGTCGCCGAGGCGCTTGCTCCGAAAGACGGCAAGACGGGTCGAGACTTGATCGCCAAGATCGAAGCGACACTAGCCGAAACGGGCGACCAACGCGCCGCCTAATCAGGACTCACTCCGAAAGGAACTCCCTTGCCGAATGCGAC
>CAZAVC010000366.1:0-2793 GCA_964488265.1 uncultured Fimbriimonas sp. | reverse complement strand
GATTCGGAGGGCAAGAAGAAGCTGCTCGACTACTTCTCGAACGGACTTGGCAGAGACAGAGCCCGAACGCGGGTTGGAAAAATCTCTTCTTTGGGCCTGATCGAGTTGACTCGAAAGCGGACCGGAGAATCGGTGACGCAAGAGATCACCGAGGTTTGCCCCATGTGTCTGGGCGTGGGCCGAATCATGAGCAAAGAGACGGTTTCGCTGTGGATCGAGCGCGACCTTCGCCGCCGAATGGCCGATCCGGGCAACGCGTTCTGGATCGAAGCTCACCCGAGCGTGGTGGAAGCGCTCATTGGCTTAGATGGCGAATCGGTCGAGGATCTCGAGCACGAGATTCGGCGCGGCATCTATATCCGGGCGAACTTCGACTTCGATTACGAAGATTACGAGATCACCGCCGGGACGGTGGATCGGTTTGACCGTGAGTTCCTCAATCTCCGCCGAGCGCAGGTGGTGGAAGTGAACGTTCGACGATCCGCGTTCGAGAACGTGAATCGCGTGCTGGGTTGGACCGACGACGGCTTCTTCATCGAACTGCTTCAGGGTCACGATGTAGTCGGATCACGGTCGAAGGTGGTTCTGCACGACGTGCGACGATCATTCGGTGTGGGCGATCTCATCATGCCCGGCGCGTCTCGCTAGAGTACGCGTTCTTGCGAAGGGTCTTGTGCGGGTAAAAACCCCGCATGGGACCCACCAACAAAGAGCTTCTTGAGCTTTTCTCCGGCTTACGAGTTGCCGACGTTCGCGACGGTTTAGACGCGGTGGGCTTCCGGTTGGGGACGTCCATGCGACCCTCCATCCGCCCACTCTGGCGCACCACCGCGGTGGGAATCGCTCGCACCTGCCGCTACGTTCCATTTCGTGGCGAGATTCCCAATCTCAGTCCGGAGGACTACTTGAAATGGTCGGGCTGGTACTACGCCAACGTCTGTCCCTACCCCTGGATCGAATCCATTCAGCCGGGTGACTTCATTGTCATCGACGCCAGCGGCGTGGACGCGGGGCTGATGGGCTCGGAGAACACCCTCACTTGTTTGGCAAAGGGTGCGACCGGTCTGGTGACTTCCGGCGGGGTTCGAGATACCGACGAGGTGATCATGCAGAAGGTGCCTTTCTGGACAGAGATGGTCAGCCAGTCGATGGTGCAGGGAAGGCTGATGTACGACGGGAAGGACACGACGGTCTGCGTAGGCGGCGTGACGGTGGAGCCGGGCGATGTGGTGGTCGCGGATGGAGACGGCGTGATCGTGGTCCCTCGGCAGGTTGCGGCGGCGGTGGCAAAGTTCGCTCACGAAGAGAACGCCCGCGATCGAAAGAATCGTCGCGAGCGGTACGTGCAACTGGGTCGAGAAGCAGACGACTCGGTGGTTTAGGGGGCAAGTTCGTTACCCTTTTCAAAGCGAACTTTCGCCTTTCGGTTGTTGGTTGGATTCATATCCTTGGGGTCTACAACCACCGTCTTTGGATCCGGGTGAAGGGTGTATACAAGCATTCCCGCAAGGTCTCCCTTTTTCGACTTCGTGTGGCAGGACAAACACTGAGCGTCTTTGAAGACGATTGGCGAGACGGCAACCGTCCAGTCGTTCTTGCGTGCGGTGAGCTTTCCACCAGACCAGAGCGCCTTTCCTGCGAATTCCAAAATCTCTTTGGGCGTGAGGTCCTTTGGGAATCTGCCGGCTCGAAAATTCGTTGTGGTGCGGGTCCTTAAGGTGAGGGATTCGGGTTTGATGGGCTCGGTCTTGTTTCCGACCAGATAGACCCGATCTCTCCATTCTTGAAGTGCAACCTGTGCCGCCTTTCTCGTTGCTGCGTGCTTTTCGAGTCGTTTGTCTAGCCGACGAACCGGAAACTGAATCATTCCATGACCGCCGTCGATCAGCTCCCAAACTTCCATTCGAGAACCTCCCATCAGGGGTTGTCCCTCCACAATTCGATCTGGCTTTCCTGCCCGAGAAACCTTCCACTTGGTCGGCTTCGTAAGGGCCATGTCTTGGAACAGAGGCTGATAATGGTTTTCCAGCGCGTCGATCACCTTGCTTGCGGGCAGCGGCGCCATTGCCAAAAGTGCGAGGATGGTCATCCCTTACTTTGTATTCCAAAAAACGGCAAAGCGATGATTAAGAAATGTTTTTGTTGGCTAGTCGGAAGGCCGTACCCCGCGTGCGTCGGATGCTCGGTACGCCGCATCGACCCACTGCATGGTCTTGACCGCGTCGTGGACTTCGGTGGATGGCGCTTCGCCGCCCTCCTGCCAAATCATCATTGCCGCCATGGGACCCACAAACGCATCGGGGAACCAGCTTCCTTCCAAAGAGATTCGCACCCAATCCTTCATACCGTCCCGGTGGTATTCCAGATAGTCCTCCGCGCCGTCCGGGTAGTTCATATTGAGCCCCATTTGAACCTTGATCGCTCCCTGCGGACCCTCGATTCGGTAGTACGACTCTTGGTGCCGGGGACCGGAAACGTGCCCGTGATAGGTATGAACCGTCGCTCGTTTCCAGTCGCCGTAGTCAAAGATGATCGTGGAACGGGAAGATTCCAGCTTCGGCGATCGCGGGTCTTTAATCGAATGTGCAAGAACCGAATTGGGCTCGCCAAAGAGGTGTCGGATGAGGTCGATGTAATGGATCGAGTGATAGACCATCTCCATGCGAGGAGCCTTTTCTAAAAAGGTCCACAGCGCCCAGGGGGTGTACACGCACACCTCGAAGTGCAACTCGTGGGGCTCGCCGATGATCCCGGCCGCAAGGAGGTCCTTGGCGGCGAGCGTGTAAGGTGCCC
>CAZAVC010000365.1:0-2800 GCA_964488265.1 uncultured Fimbriimonas sp. | reverse complement strand
TCAGCCATTCCGCGCAAGAGTTGTTGGATGGATTCGAAGAGAATAAACAGGTGACCTTTGCAGGTCGTCTTGTTTCCTATCGACTGATGGGTAAAGCCGGATTCGCTCACCTCAGCGACGGGGATTCGAAGATTCAGGTTTACGTTCGCAAAGACGATGTCTCGGAAGCAGAGTGGGAAGCCTACAAGTTGCTCGATCTAGGCGACCACGTTGGCGCACACGGATTTCTTTTCCTTACCAAAACAGGTGAGAAGTCTATTCACGTTCAAAAGCTCGTTCCGCTCAGCAAGTCCCTTCAAGCGCTCCCTTTGGGCAAAGAGAAGGACGGACAGGTCTTTTACGGTCTGAGCGATGTTGAAACGCGATTGCGTCATCGACATCTCGACCTCATCACAAACGCCGAGGCTCGCAAGAAATTGCTCGATCGTTCGCGCATCATTGCCGAAGTTCGGAACTACTTCAACGGCGTTGGCTACCTAGAGGTCGAAACTCCACAACTCCAGTTAGAGGCGGGTGGAGCGGCAGCGCGCCCATTCCACACCCACTACAACGCTTACGATATGGACGTAAAGCTCCGCATTTCCCTGGAGCTTTATCTCAAGCGAATCATCTGCGGGGACGTGCCGAAGGTGTACGAGATTGGGCGTGTCTTCCGGAACGAAGGTCTTAGCAACCGACACAATCCGGAGTTCACCCTGCTCGAATTCTACGAGGCCTACGCGAACCTCGAAGACATGATGGTCCGAGTAGAGGAGTGTTTCAAGTACGTTGCGCAAAAGGTGTACGGCACCACCGTGGTGGAAACTCCCAAGGGCCCGGTCGACTTTGGCAAGCCGTGGCGTCGGGTCGACCTGCTCTCTGAGATCGAAGTTCTGTCCGGAGTCACCGCCGATGAGTTGAAGGATCTGGAGACCGCAAAAGCGGCTCTGGTCGCCAAAAATGTCCCTCAAAAGGCGAAGGAACTTGGTGCTTGGATCGATGTTGCGAAGGAGAACAACCTTGGGGGTCTTATCGAGAAGCTTCTCGAAGTCTTCGTTGAGCCAACCCTTCAACAACCGAGCTTTGTTGTTGGGTACCCAATCGAAACTTCCCCGCTTGCGAAGAAAGATCCCACCAAGCCCGGATTCACCCGTCGGTTCGAAGGCTACGTGCTGGGGCGTGAAGTCTGTAACGCCTTCTCTGAGATCAACGACCCGATCGATCAGAGAGAGCGATTCGAGCAGCAACTTGGCGAACGGGCCAAGGGAGACGATGAAGCTCACCCAATGGACGAAGACTTTCTGTATGCACTAGAGTGTGGAATGCCACCCACCGGTGGGTGCGGAATCGGCATGGATCGCATGGCGATGCTTCTAACGGGAGCAGACACCATTCGAGAAGTGCTAATGTTTCCGATGATGCGCCCAGATGCCGGGGTTCAGCGCCACGAGTCTGACGAAGACTAACGCGCTCATCTCCAATTCTGGTGCGCGCAGGCGGTTTGTTATGTCGGGACACCATGCGCACAGCCAAGAACCAATTCCTGCGGGCCTTTCTGGGCCCGCATTGATTTGGGCGAAGTACATCCGCTTCCCTCTCTTCGCTAAGATCCTCATCGCCCTGCTCATCGGTATCGGCGCCGGCACAGCGATGGGGGCGGGTGCGGAAGCATTGAAGCCGATCGCCGATCTGGTGCTGCGATTCCTACGCCTTCTCGCGACCCCGCTCATCTTCATGGCGGTGGTCAACGCCATATCAGAAACTCAGTTGGCGGGCAAAAAGACGGCGAAACTGATGTGGGTGTTGATGACCAACACCCTTGTTGCGATACTGGTAGGCCTTGCGGTTGCGAACATTCTTCAGCCCGGCAAACACATCACCCTCGATCCGCCCAAAGAGAACCTTGCCGACAAGAAACCCTACAACCTTGGCGAAGATCTCTTTAACCGAATTCCGGCAGATTTCTTGACGCCGTTCAAAGAGAACGAGATTCTGGGCGTGATCTTCGTAGCGGTTTTAGTCGGGTTCGCCATGCGTGCTCTGCGCGGCAAAACCAACCCAGCAGCCGAATCTGGTCTGGATACTCTGAGCAACGTTTTTCAGGCGATCTTCCAGCTTTCCATGACCGCCCTCAAATGGGTGTTTGAGCTCGTTCCACTGGCGGTTTTTGCGGTCGTAGCCAGAATTGTTGGCACTAAGGGATTAGACGAATTCCTAAAAATGGGCTGGTTCATTCTGGCGGTTTTGGTTGCTCTTAGTTTGATGGTTGTTTGGTACCTCGCGCGTTTACGCGTGAGCAGTTGGGTTCGGCCTGGCCACTTCCTGAAAGGTGGGTTTGACGCCTTTGCAATGGCCTTTTCGACCGCGAGTTCGGCGGCGACTTTACCCGTCACTTTCCGCTCAGCAAAAGAGAAAATTGGCGTCGAGGACAGTTCGGCGAGCCTCGGCATCATGGTGGGAGGAACGTTCAACCACGATGGAACCGCACTCTACGAGGCAATGGCCGCCCTGTTTATCTCTCAAGCCCTAGGGCAAAACTTGGGCGTTCAGGAGCAGATAACCGTCGTCATCATGTCGGTGGTCGCCTCCGTGGGTGCGGCGGGTATCCCTGAGGCGGGCCTCGTGACGATGCTCGCCGTCTTCACCGCGGTGAAGTTGCCGACTGAATACATCTTGCTCATTCTGCCCGTAGACTGGTTCCTAGACAGGTGCCGAACTACCATCAACGTGATGGGAGACCTTGCTTCCACATGTATCGTCGACGGTCGAACCAAACCCGACACCGTTCCCACTCCGTTGGCTCAGTCTGATTAGCGCGGAT
>CAZAVC010000364.1:0-2824 GCA_964488265.1 uncultured Fimbriimonas sp. | reverse complement strand
GGCCGGTCCGGGGGTCGTTCAAGACCTGGTGAGCTATCTATTACCGGGCCTGAACGCTCTTCCCGCCTTGCAGAACACACTCTCTGTCGGGGCACTGATCCTGCTAACGTTGACTCCCTGGCTACTTCTTTTGAGCATCGCCTCTAACGGAAGCTTGTTCGCCGCGGCTTTGACAACCGCAAAAGCGATTCGCCACCAAACGGCGACGGTGTTACAGAAAGCGACCCCTCCGCTCTTCTGGGTCTTCGTTGCGGCGGCGCTCGCCTCGGCACTGGCCTTCGCGCCCATGGCCTTCCTGCACTCGTTTGGGCACTACGATTACTGGCCCATGGCTCTGCGAGCCATAGGCGTGATTGCTCTTGCCCAGTTTGCGTTACGAAACGCGCTTAGCGCAGTGTCGCTCCAAGCGATACAAGCTCCGCCACGATCGCATCCCGCACCTGGTTCGCTTCCTCATCTGTAAAGTTCGCGCCTTGCTTTCGGAACTGCAGACCAATGCCGAGCGAGTGCTTTCCAGGTTCGATTCCGGTTCCTTCGTAGACGTCAAACAACCAGTGCTTCTCTAGAACGTCTCCGGCACCCTTCCGAATCGCCGATTCGAGAAGGGAGAACGGAACCGTTTTCTCGACCACGACCGCCAGGTCTCGGCGAACCGCCGGGTTTCGGCTAATCGACTTCTGGTCGATACGTGGCTGACCCACCGCAAAGACCTTTTCAAGGTCGATCTCGAAAAGAACGGTCTCTGCGAGGAGTCCTTCTTTATCGGCGACCTCGGGGTGGATCTGGCCGATGATACCGACCACTTCCCCGCTCAGCACCACCGATGCCTGGCGGGTCGGATGGAACCGTTCATCATGAGCATTCGGAACGACCATTTCCAGTGACTGACCGAGCGCTAGTGTCACGAACGCCTCATTGAGGGCTGTCTTCATAGAGAAAAAGTCAGCCGATGGCACAGACTCACCCTTGCGATTGATCGGCCAGAGCGCACCCACCGAAAGGGCTGCGGCATGAAGAACTTCAGATGTTTCAGCTCCACTTCGGAAAAAGACTTTGCCAACCTCAAACAGGTGAAGGTCACGAGATCCGTTGCGCCGAGCCGCCTCGCCAAGACAAGACAACAGCGAGTTCCGAAGCACGCAGTGCTCGGGCGAGGCTGGGTTTCGAGGAGCGACCCGCTCACCGGGGGCGTCTAGCGCGCTGTAGTCCCGCAACGAGTGGGAGATGATCTGCACAAAGCCTGAGCGCACCAGCGATTCCCGCACGAGGTCGGCCTGGCGATAGGTTCCCTTGCTCCCGCCGAGGGTTGTTGAGCCTTCGGGAAGCCTTTCCGGGATGAGGTCGAAACCATGTACGCGACCGAGTTCTTCGACAAGGTCCTCCTCGCGAACGATATCCGGTCGCCAGGAAGGCGGAGTCACCGTCAGCTCATTCTCTCCAGAAACGGTAACGCTCATGCCCAGTCGCGAGAGATATTGCTCGGCTTGCGACAACGTAATTTCCATCCCGAGCAGCCGCGAAGCCTTTTGCACGCGCACTTTAACGGGGACTAAAACCGGAGGTCGTGGGTATAGGTCGAGAATGTTCGAAAGCTGAACTTCGGGGACCGATTCCACCAATAGCTCCGTGAACCGACGGGTCGCCGCGACTAAACCTTCCGGATCGACGCTCCGCTCGAATCGGTACGACGCCTCGGTGCTTAGCCCGAGTTGTTTGCGCGTCTTGCGGACGTTGAGGTTCAAGAAGTTAGCCGACTCGAGCAACAGCCTCGTCGTCGAATCGTTTACCTCGGTCTCCAGTCCACCCATCACACCGGGAACGCCCACAGGCTTAGCCGCGTCGCAGATCATCATCTGACCCGATAGCTCGTGCTCGTCGCCGTTCAGTGTCGTCAGCTTCTCACCGGGCTTGGCGTATCGCACCACGATTCGCCCTTCGCTCAGAAGGTCTCGATCAAAGGCGTGCAAGGGTTGCCCCAGTTCCAACATCACGTAGTTGGTGAGGTCGACAAGCAGCGAAATTGGTCGCATGCCCGCTTGAGTGAGGCGCTTTTGCATCCACTGTGGCGAGGCAAGGTTACCGAGGGGTCGATCGGAGTTCACTCCGCGAACCGCAAACCGCTTGCACTCTTCGGCTTCTACAGTGGCGGCGTTTGCCTCCAGCTGGAAATGCTCCGTCAAACTGGAATCCACAAATCGGCTCGCGGCTCGGGTGTACAGAGCGGTTGGTTTTGCCTCAAGGTCTTTCGCCAGAACCTCTCGAGACAGGCCAAAAACGCTCAGACCATCGCCTCGGTTGGAGACCACCTTGATATCAAGAACGGCATCGCCATCGACCTCTTCAATTCCTTCAAGTTCGAAACCTGCCATGGTGAGCAGATCACCAATCTGCTCGGCATTCAGGCTCGTATCCACGAAGTCTCGGAGCATTGCGTAAGGAAATTTCATCGTTTCTGTTCCCTCTGTTCCTCTCTAGTCCCGCTCCGCTTAGGCGACGGGTTCTCCTCGGAATTGCTCCAAGAATCGAAGGTCATTTTCTAAGAAGTGGCGAAGGTCGTCGATTCCGTAAGCCATCATCGGAATCCGGTCGACACCCAGGCCGAAGGCGAAGCCCGAATACCGCTCGGTATCAATGCCGTAAGACTCAAGAATGTTGGGGTGAATGAGGCCCGCACCGCCAAGCTCCACCCATCGACCGCCGAACAGTTTCGGCGTCGAGATAGCGTAGTCCACGCCGGGCTCGACAAACGGGAAGAAGTCGGGGCGGAATCGAATCTTAACTTCGTCTCCAAACATCGCCCGAGCGAAGGCGCCAAGCGTCCCTT
>CAZAVC010000363.1:0-2826 GCA_964488265.1 uncultured Fimbriimonas sp. | reverse complement strand
GGTTGAAGGTGCCGTTCCCGATGTTCTCATCCTTCAGCCTTCGAACCAAGTTGTAGGCGTTCAGCACGGTACAGACAAACGGAGCGTTCGGCTTGAGGTGAGCGTGAATCCGCTCGAAGATGGCCTTGTCGTGACGCTCGGCGTCCTCGCCCGCATCCAGCAGACCCAAACCGCCCTCGCATAAACAAACCGCATAGTCGAACGCCTTATCCAGCGCAAAGGTCTTGGCGTCGGCGTGCACAAACTCCACTTCCAAACCTTCTGCCGCCGCCTTCTCGCGGGCGACCTTCAGCATGCCCTCGCTCAGATCGACTCCCGTCACCTTGTAACCACGGCGAGCCAGTTCCAACGCGTGCCGTCCCGTACCGCAACCGACGTCTAAGAACGAGGCTCCCGGCGTGACCGGATACAACTGCAGCAGAAAATCGACTTCGGCAACGGTGTGCTGCGTAAACGGATTCTGGTCGTAAAACGGTGCGTGAGAATCGAAAAACGCGGGCCAATGGGTATTGGGTGACGGGGTATTAGGTTGGTTAGACATGATTTCAGAGCGCCTTCAGTTCGGGCCAGCGAAGTTCGATCCCGGCCATCACCAATCGCTTTTGGAACGTCTCGATATGGTCTTTGCTGGCAGTGACCCCTTGCGGAGGAACCCCTTTTTCTAGGCAGTGAGCGGCAAGATGACCCGCGCTTTCGCCGATGTTCCACTCCACCGGGTGCAGCCGATAGCAGCCGTTGGTGATGTGCGTGACACCCAGGTTTTTACACGCCGGAACTAGATTCTTCATTCGAACCGGCACCAAGCTTCGCAGCGGAATTTCGAACGGCAGCGTCGATGTATCGATGGTGTTTGCGCCATTGGTGCTGGGGTGAAGGTCGATTCGGTAGCTCCCAACGCCGACCGAATCGGCGAAACTCGGAGCTCGATCGACCCCCGGATTGGTATAAGCGGCCACGTCTTGCTCCTTCACCACGTACTCGGCCTTTATTCGCCGAGCCTCGCGGATGTAGGGGTACATGGCAAAACCATCTGCGGTTTCGGTCACATCGGGCCGGGCATAAACGCCCTTGTAACCCAAGCCTTGGTCGTCGTGGCGGGGGGCTTCGGTTTGAAGCCAGTACAGCAGCGTGGCGGAAAGATCCTTCGCTCGACCCAATCGCCGCGCGCTCTCGGGACCCATCGCTCCCGGCACCTCGAACCCTTCAGGAATGGAATCTCCGGTAGGAAGGGGGTCAACGTCCATGATGGTCGCCTCGAAGTAGTCGTTCTGAGGCCAGTTCACCACCGTCACCGGATCAAGGGGAGCGCTTGTTTCAAACATCGATGGTTCGATGATCTGGCGATAGGGGAACAGTGCGTACCAGTCTCCAGGCTTTCGACCATAAAGCGGCAATTCTCGCGACTCACCCGTGTGCGCGTGGAGGACCTGAAACCCGAGAAGCGGCCCGGGCCAGAACGGAGGCTTGTAGGCTCGCCAATACTCGTAGTCGTTCGGCTTTTCGATGAGGCGAATGTCCGATCCGGCATTTTCCGCGTCATGATCGTGCCCTAAAGCAAAGCACCAGGTGATTCCTTGTACGTTGTCCCATTCCACTGGACCCTCGACCGCGTTCGGCTCGCCCGTCTCCGATTTGGATTCGGCACCCACCACGTACTCGGTGCCCGTCAAGGGTAGAAGGTCGCCAAGCTCAGTGGCGTCCAACACAAACTTGGCGGAAATGTGCATGAACGAACCATCGTCAAGATGAACAAATCGCACCCCTTTGACCTGGTCGCCGTCGACCTCTGCGCTGTGGGGCTTCAGTCGGGGAAGCACTCGAAGCAAGCCGGCGGTGTAGGCGGGTTGAAGCATTTGCTGGAGAACCGCGTGACCGATTCTCGGCTCGTGACAAAGACGGCTCACCCAACCGGTTCCGGGGTTCAGCCGAGCGTTGTGCCTCGCGGCGGCGGTGAGCGGTGTGAACGCTTGGTAGTACGCGCGAACGAGCTCGCGGTACCGGCGATAGGTGGCGGTGCAACCGAATCCTTCGATCCAAGGGTGCTCATCTGGAGGCACGATCTGCGAAGTCAACTGCCCGCCGATCCAGCGTGTTTCTTCGGTAACAATGGTCCGAAGGCCGTATCGGGTGGTTGCCAGAGCCGCTGCTACCGCCCCCGTTCCACCGCCTACGATGAGGACATCGCACTCCAACGATCTCGCCTTCGACATCGGCTAGAAGTGTACCGACCCATTAAGCCCTTGAAGGGTGGCGCTGATCAGGGAGAGAGGGTGTCCAGGGGAGGGACATTCCCTCCCCGACTCTTTACTTCCCGAAGGCTGAGGTGGGTTTGAATCGCCACAATCCCTTGGAACCCTCTTAGGAACAGGGTGAATTTCTCGTACTCCTCTAGATCCTTGGTGAGCACGGTGAGGATGTAGTCCACGTCTCCGGTGACGTTGTAGGCGTTCAACACATTTGGATGAGCCTGAATTGCTTCCACGAATCGGTCGGCAAGTTCGAGATCGTGGGTGGCGAAGCGAACGGTCACGATCGCAACCACCTTGAGACCCACTTTCGACCGATCGACCGAAGCGTGGTATCCCGTGATCCAACCTTCTTCTTCCAGTTTGCGAAGTCGACGCCAAACCGGCGCCTCGGTGAGCCCCACCCTTTCTGCCAGTTCGGCAACGGTGAGACGTCCATTTTCTTGCAAGGCGCTGACTATCTGAACGTCGATCGCATCCATAGGTGTTTCTTCTCCTTTGAAGCACTAACAAGCATGATCCATGCTTTCTAGGCCGGAATTTGAGCATCTTTGGCATTTTTCTTCAGCCAAAATCCGAC
>CAZAVC010000362.1:0-2832 GCA_964488265.1 uncultured Fimbriimonas sp. | reverse complement strand
TGGTCGGAGCCTGCTGACCCCGTTGGATCAGCATCAGGATCAGAGGGTTCGTCCGGCTTCTTCTCGACGGGTTGCTTGTAGATTTTCTGCAACGTATCTTCGTCGGTGGGCGCTTCAGGATCCACGACCGGTTCGGGCTTCGGGGTTACGACAGGAGTCGTATTCGCCGGGTTCCGGTTTGGCCCTTGATTCGGCCTTTGTCGAGGGCGAGGATTTGATGGACCGTTGCCGTCCCCACCGCCGCCGATAAACGGCGTGGGATTCTTGAGGTCGACCTGATTGCCATTCTGGCGTTTGGTCGTCCCCACCGAACCTTGCGGAACGACGATGCCCGCCTTCTCCGCCGAATCAGAAAGAACCATCTTCTGCAGGTAGAAGCCGACCGCAGTCACAACCACCAACAAGATCACCACCGTGATCGCCTTCCAGAAGCCGTCATGCGACTTCTGCTGAATCACGATCTCCTTGCGTTTGCCCGCGACAACCGCACTGGTGGGCATGGCGATCGATTCCAAATCACCCGGAATACGACCCACCCAAACACGCACCGGATGCTCGACGTTCTTCACCTCGTACTGCCCCATGAAAGAGCGATCGAAGTGAAGGGTTTGCCGAGTCATCTCGTGAACGGTATCGGTGAAGGCAACTTTTCCGGGCGGGCAAAGCGCTTCCAGACGAGCCGCGATCGCAACCGCGAGACCCGTGTAGTGATCGCCGGAGATGATAACGTCGCCGACGTGGATACCTACTCGGTGGCGAACGCGCAACGCGTTTGGTCCCAGCTTGGCGTTCTTTTGTAGAACCAAACTTTGCATCTGGAGTGCCGCTCGCAAAGCGTCCACACCCGAATCAAAGACGGCTTTCACGCCATCACCACGATCGGCCACAACTTGCCCCTTGTTGGCGACGATGATATTCGCGAATTCGGCGAGGTCTTCCTCTACCCGAGAAGCGGCAAACTCCTCCTGCTTCCCGACCGCACTTGTGAACCCGTACACGTCGGACATGAGAACCGCCATGATCCGGCGAGTTCCTCCCGTTTTGGATGATTCGAGGTTGGCGTCTATCAAAGACGTCCCCCCTGAACCCGAATCCCCATGGATAGATCCCGTAACTCGAATTGATTCATTTATCCTCCATTCCCGCAACGACCAACTATTCGCTGCATCAAGACCGCCTCAGCTCACACAACCTCATCGAACTCCCCAGTTCGACAAAGTCAGAGCACATCTCCCCAGACGCGGTGTGATAATCATCACACCCACAGAGTGATCTCGCTTACAGTTTACGACGACTTGACCCAATTGGTGTCCTAAGAACTGAGTTCATTTGAACACTTTGAAGAACCGAGTCGTAGTTCCATCGTTTCCGGTTACAACCATGAAACGCGCACGGTCGCCCTGGGCGTTAAGCCATAGGGCTTAGGACCGAAGGGGAATGAGTCGTTGGGACTACGTTTGAACCTACTGCTGCTGCTGTTGCTGCTGATCGTAAACCGTTTCTAACAGAGTTGCTTGGACGGCCCGTTTGGGAATCTCCGCGTACACGGGTAGATCGATTTCCCCGATCTCTTCTCGGATAGAGGCAATGGTTTTCCGTTCGGTGAGTCGCGTGTGGACCTCCACTTCCATGATTTCCGTCGCGTTGCCTCTGAAGATGCCTTTGTTCGGCGGTACGTCGTCGTAGTGTCTGCCGTAGCCAACTACCACGTAGTGATCGTTCGGTTCACAGTCGTTTGTAGGATCGAATCCGACCCAGCCGTGCTCTTGGCTGTAGAACTCCATCCAGGCGTGACTCTCGCTTACTTCGTGACCCTCGCGAACCACGTGGAGGTAGCCAGAGACATAGCGGCATGGCACACCGATCACGCGGCCAACACCGATCATGATCTGAGAAAAGTCTTGGCAAACACCCGACCGTTGACGAAGGGCTTGCTCAATAGACGAGTGATACTCCGTGGAATTGGACTGGTACTCAAACTCGTTGTGGATCAATTTGGCGAGCGTGAACATAAATTCCCCAAGCGAACTCGGAGAACTTTCCTTCACCCGCTCGGCGATTTCTACCAGAGCCGGCGAATGGACCACCGGACCCGTAAATCCTAGATAGTCGAGCAGGGGTCCATTATCGTAGGGGCGCAACGGCTCGGTGACTTCAAGGACACTCATTTGTCGAGGCATTGTTTCCACAATGCTCCTCGCGTAGATCTCGATCTCCCGGTGATATTCGGCAATGTTGAAATGGTGAACCGCGTTACCCAACCAATCGGCATAGCGATGCACTTTGGTGGTTGGACCGACTACCAGAATGAACGAGTGAACGTCTTGACGCTCCGTTGGAAGTGGCTCCATGCGCAGTTCCATCCAAGACTCACTGATGAAGTCGCTGTACCGGAAGCGAATGCGATGTTCAATGTTTAGGAGCATAGGTCGAATGGACGTTTAGAAAGACCTTGCCTCGCCGGTAAGGATCTCGTGGGTTTGAACCAGTTGCCACTGGATATCTTCCAAGAAGGGGAGAATACTCGCTCGCGCCATGGCTTCCTCTTCCTCAAACTCCAATTGTGCCGCCGCCTTGCCCATGCATCGGGCAGCGGTCGGAATGTTCCGTCCGTCGCTGGCCATTGACCTGAGGTAGCCCACAATCCGCCGGACACCCGTGTTGACAGATCTCGGGGTGGCGCTATCGAAGACGAGAAAGCGCACGACATCGGCCTCTTCGAATCGCGGTCCATGCACCTGACGGTAGTTTTCTAGCGATGCAACGGATCGGAGCACGCTGCGCCACGCGGCATGAGAGATCGGCGAATCCATCCCACCTGCCCAATGTTCC
>CAZAVC010000361.1:0-2850 GCA_964488265.1 uncultured Fimbriimonas sp. | reverse complement strand
ACCACTCGTCCCATTCCACAAAACCAGCGGCCTGCCCCCTCCTTGCCGAACCCTCCACTTTCCCGTATACCGATTTCACTGCCGACATTTGGTTGGCGTGTTTGAGGCGTGTGCTCATGAAAAAATCGCTCTTTGTCTTGGCTCTTTCCGCCGTGGTTGCTTGCGCACCGGCACAGGTTTCGTACCTTCTTCAACCCATTCCTTCTGCTCCCATCCCCGGTTTTCCAGAGAGCCCAGCCAGCTATGGCGGGGCGATCAACAGTTCCGGTCGAGTTGTTGGAGAATTGAACGCCTACGATGCCGACGGGGAAAATTTGGCTCGCCGAGCCTACTCCTCTTTCGGGGGATCAACAACAAATCTTGGCGTTCTTGACCCGTCTCACGAGATCAGCCTTGCCTTTGACATCAACGATGCCGGCGACGTCGTGGGATACTCTGGGGCCGAAGCTACTCTTTTCTCAGGTGGAGTCCGCACCGGCCTGGGATTATTAAGCGGGGGTGAAATTTCTCTTGCCTATGGGATCAATAACTCGGGAGTGATCGTTGGGACGGCTCTTGACGCCGATGGAAACTCCAGAGCGGTGATCTACGGTTCTGGCGGTCCCACTCCAATCAACATTCCCGGTTCGGCCTACGCGCAGGGCCTGGCGATTAGCAACACGGGATATATCGTTGGAGACACCTCGACAAATGCGAGCGGCGGTGGAGCGAGGGCTTTCCGCGCAAACGGTTCAACCGTCGATATTCTGAACTTTCTTCCTGGTGGCTCGTTTGCAACGGTGACGGGCGTAAACGACGCTGGAGTCGTTATTGGATACGGCAACTCCACGGGTGGTGGTCAGGAAGGCTTCTTCTCGAACGGAAACGATGTGACCGGAATTGGCAAACTGCCTGGCTTCAACTTTAGCCGAGCGTTCGGAATCAACAACGCCGGCACCATTGTCGGATCGGCGTCGAGAGTAGGCGCGCAACGCGCGATCATTTACTCGGGCGGTCAATTGCTTGACCTCAACACCCTGTTAGACCCCTCGGTTACGGGATGGACGTTGTTGGAAGCTCGTGGGATCAACGACAACGGTCAGATCGTTGGAACCGGAAGCTTCAATGGCGAGATTCAAGCCTTTGTTCTGAACCCAGTCCCCGAGCCAGGCACGCTGGTTGCTCTCGGAGTTGGCCTTCTGGCACTGAAGCGCCGATCAAAGAAGACGCTCTAAAGAGAATCGAACAGGCAGCAGGAGATCGGCGGTTCCATCCTTCGGAACCGTCGCTTTCCTTTTCCAGAGCCCGTCTTCTGGACCAAGTCCTCATCCCCATCACGGGGAACAGATAGGCAAAAAAAGACCCTTGCAGGATTTCCTGAAGGGGTCTTTCCGTGGGTTGTGGCGTTGTCCAGACTTACTTGATGAAGCGGTTCTGAATAACGTCGATCGCAAGGACCATCACCATGAAGGCGATTCCGACACCAAGGGTTACGCGGGAAATGATGTCGTCAAAGGAGGCCTTACCTTTGAAGGTGGTTCGAATTCCACCGCCTCCGCTCATCGCGTCACCTTTACCGGTGACGAGCACAAGCAGGCTGTAAACGACCGCAAGCAGGGCCGCGAGAAAGAAACAAACTTTGACAACGATTTCCACGGTGAGTTAGTTAGGATACCTCTTCACACTTTTGACGCGTCGAATCCCAGTAGCGTTGCCAAAAGATAAAAGACGCCATAAGCCGCAAAAGAGCCGCTGATCACGTGCAAAATTCCCGAGTTGATCAACCGGACCATGGGCGAAGGTCGAGAAAGTCGACCCGTCGCGTACGCCGTAAGCAACTCTTCTCCCGCCGCGATCCCATTTAAAAGCTGCTTGTCTGACGCCGGTCGAGTGGTAAGGAACTTCTGAACCCAGTTCCCGGCGGGTCGCCAGAAGAAAGCCGCAACAATGATCGCGACAAGCAATCGTAGATCCGCCAAAGGAATCCATGGCGTTTCCGCAATGAGTAAAAACAGTGTCGCGCCCACGGCGATATTGGTTCCGCATCTTGGGTGGACGCGCGGCATACGCTTAACAATTTCCAGGGCAAGCGGCTCGTCTCGCTCAATGGCGTGAACCACTTGGTGCTCGGCGGCGTGAATCCCGGAGATCGGCGACAGACGAAAAGCGAGCAACAGAAAAGCCAGTGGAATGATATCGAACGCGCCTAACGCACTATCCGGAACCGTAAACCCTCGTTGCTCAAGCAAGTCAAGCCCACCGATCACCGACAATCGCCCTACCAAAAAGAGTGCGAACATGGTTGCACCGGTTAGGGCAAGTGCCCAAGGGTGTGCGCCGGATCGGATGGAACCCGTGGTGAGATAAACGCCCAGAGGCGTTGCCATGCCGCCCACCATGCTGGGGCGGGGTGGATCGAGAGTCAGTCCCCAAAAGCATGCCGCATTGAGCAGACCGACCGGACGGTTGTCGTCGTCGACGACAACTATCGCCCCAAATCGCTCTTGGTCAAGCATTCGAACGGCTTGAGCCGCCGATTCGTACGGCTTGATCGTAGGCGTATCCCGAGCGATCTCAATCACTGCGGAGTTGCGATCGACCGCTTCGCCATACGCGTGCATCAACTCTTTGTCGGAGACAATGCCTATGAATCGACCTTCGCGCGTGACCGCGACCATTCCCACGCCGCTTTCGGCAAGACGCAGAGTTGCTACCTGAATCGATGTTGCCCCGTCCACCTCAGGGACCGGGCGCATGAGGGCACCCGCAGGGCGGTCGAGTCGATCAGAGGTCACTCCTTGAATTATGGTGCTTTCTCACCTCATCTCTACGCGTAGCATTACGGATCGGGTTGGACATAATGAATCTGTC
>CAZAVC010000360.1:0-2854 GCA_964488265.1 uncultured Fimbriimonas sp. | reverse complement strand
AGGTTCCTCCCAAAAAGTCTTAGCGCGTTTCGCCAGATCTCGACCCCGTCGGCTTATCTTTACTTTTGAGTGACGGGGGAACTAGACCTTTTTCGATGCGCTCGATTGCGGCGTCGATTTGGTCGTTCTTCGGTTTTGCTACTCTGAGCTTCCGGTACATGCTAAGTGCATCTGCATCGAGCATGAACTCCTCATAAAGGTCGGCAAGGACCAGTAATTCATTCGGGTCGTCTAAATCCAAGAGACCCGATTTTGTTTCGAGTTGGCTGAGGTCCTTCACCTCTTCCTCGGTAAGAACTCGGAAGAAGGCGCTTCCAGTTTTAATCACGGTCGACCCAGAGTTGAGCGCTTCGACAGAGATTTCATAATTCGGGCCGCGCTTGATGTGCATCGCTTCAGTTGGCAAAGTGGTTTTGTCTCCATCCGAATAGAAGACCGAAACAATGCGATCGTCAGCCTCCTTAATGGAGATTCGATACGAGGAAGCGCCCTCAACCGCTCGCCAGCGAAGCTCCTCGGGAACCGACCGGAATCCACCGATCAGAGAGATCTCGAGTTTGTCCCCTCGCACGAGAGTAGCCGCAGGTCGAGAGACCGTTGCACCCGTTCCGTGCTGAGCGATTCGCACCGGAAACTTGGGAAGATCGGTCGGCTTTGCCCCCTTCAGCAATGTGATTCGGCTACCAACGATCTTGACCTTGGAGTTCGGAGCAAGCTGCGCTCTTACTCCGGTTTTCAAGAAGGTGATTCGGGGCTTTGCATTTGGTCCAACGGTTACCGTTGAACCTTCCTCAAGCTCTACCATCAGGCGCACGGGACGCTCTCCACGGGCGGGAGTGGCCACTGTGACTTCCCCCTCCGAGTACACATAGAGCTTTGCAACAACACTTGACGGTGTCGTTAAACTTGCCTGACCCAGGGAAGTCCAAAGAACTGCCCCTAAGAATAATGTCGTTGTCATTTCCCCCTCTCTCCTTTTATTATCCCGCGTATTTGTTTCAATTCCGAACTACCCAAACTGCGGGTCTAGTTCGATCTTGGAAGATAGTAAATCTCCTCTTCGTCCGACTTCCCTCTGATAGGACGCATAACGGGACCTTTGAACTGCGCTTTCCTTTCCGGATCTAGGTCCACCGACCCACCTACCACTATCTCCGCCTCTAACTCCTTGCTCAAAAACTGTAGTCGCGAGGCAATGTTCACCGTTGAACCGATCATGGTGAACTCGTATCGCGATAGTCCGCCAAGGTTGCCCGCAAGAACGGGGCCAGACTGAATGCCAATACCCACTTCAATTGTGCCCACTAGCGGATCTTTGTTTTGAGCATTCCACTCTTTCAACTTTTCTCCCATCTCCAGCGCGGATTCAACCGCGGCTCGTGACGGGTTTTCGAGCGGGAATGGGCTCCCAAAAACGGCCATGAAGCCATCGCCTAGGAATCGGCAAATGAATCCCCCTCGCGAGTCGATACTCGGTACGAGAAGTTCAAACAGCTCATTTAGTACGCCGAATAGGCGGTCGGTAGGAATCCGCTCCGACAACGCAACGAAATTGCGGATGTCAAGAAAGAGCACGGTTGCATTCGGAACTGCCGCCGATGGGAGGTTATCTCCTGCGGCCAGGACGTAGTCTCGAACCGTCGGCGAAACCAAGGCGCCGAAGAGCTTCTCCATACGGCTCTTCTCCTGGCCCTCGATAAGGGCTCGAAGAGGATAGGCGACAATCGGTACCGCGAGAGCGCAACCCCAAACCGCGGCGAGCGGAAGGACCGTGTCTGCCTTGATGAACGCGAGTGCCGCCACGCCGCTGTAAAGAGCGACCGCAACGGGAATTCCGACCAAGCTTGTTGAAAAGCGCCATCGCCAAGCGATCCACGCGAAAACACCTGCGACGCCCCAGACGATCCCAAGCATTCGGAGGGGGTCTTCTACAAGCGACGGCCCGATGACCCGCAGCGGTCGACCATCAATGATGGTAGCGAGTGATTCAGCCTGAATCCAAACGCCCGGTTGATTCGCCTTGAGGGGAGTTGGGTGGATATCACCGCTCGCTTCATCCGTGAAGCCAACAAACACATAAGCTTCTTTGACCTTTTCGCGATCAAAGGTGTTGTTGAAAACATCGATGGCCCTGACGGAGGGCACCCCCTTGCCTAGGTAGTTGATCCAGAACGGATTCGGGATATTCGCAATCGGTCCGGTGGCGGAGTGGAGGAGAGAGCCTTCTTTGAACCGGTTGGTTCGCACCGTCACTTGAGTTTTGCCAACGACGGATTCTTCCAATAGTGAAAGTTCAGGAGCGCCGATTCGGATCCCCTCGATGTTCTCGGCGAACTCTTGCATCATTCCCGCAACGACAATGCGATCAACGTGCTCTTGAATGACCGCCATGAACTCGCCCATCGGCTGAGGCAGAGAGTTTCTAAATGCGATCTCGTCCGCTTCAGACATCTTGCCCGTGATGGCGCGAGAGGCGAACGAGCGAATGTCCTCGTCTGAGTTCGCCATGAAAGCAATATCAAAAATGATTCGCTCCGGATTGGCGGCAATGAGATTCTTTGTGACTTGCGCGTACTGCTCGCCCCAGAAGGTTCGGGATCGGGGCCAAGCTTCCAGTTCAGGTCGGTCGAGGGTTACGACAACGACCTTTGCGTTCGACTGGCGCGGTCCTCTCCATTGAAATCGATAAGTGTGGGTGCCAAGTTCAAACTCACGAAAAAATGTCCCGCAGAACAGCCCCGCAAGCAAAAGGGTGACGAACGCACCCACAAGACCCTCCAACCAGGGCCTCCGACCTGAAAATCGATACCTCCCCACTTTTCCCCACATTCATTATAGGAACGTGTCATTGCGC
>CAZAVC010000359.1:0-2857 GCA_964488265.1 uncultured Fimbriimonas sp. | reverse complement strand
GAACGATCCGTTGCGATTGTCGGTGCCACCGGCGCGGTGGGCCAAGAGTTTCTGAGGCTATTTGAAGAGCGAAATTTCCCAGTGGGAGATTTAAAACTTCTCGCCAGCGAGCGGTCTGTCGGAAAGAAAATGACTTTTCGAGGCAAGGAATACGCTGTTGCTCTCGCCGAACCTGCCGCGTTCCAAGGCGTGGACGTGGCGTTCTTTTCGGCAGGGGCCTCACGGAGCAAGGAGTTGATCCCTCACGCTCTCGAAGCAGGGGCGATCGTGCTGGACAACTCTTCGGCCTATCGGATGGACCCCGCCGTTCCGCTCGTTGTGCCAGAGGTCAATCCTGACAAGATTGGTGACGCCAAACTACTTGCCGTAGCAAACTGCACCGCAATCATTCTTTGCGTAGCGGTGAAGCCGATTGCCGACCTGGCTCCCATCGATCGCCTGATCGTATCGACCTATCAGAGCGCCTCCGGTGGAGGGGCTCAGATGATGGATCTTCTTGAAAAGGAGACCCTGGCTGTACTCACTGACGGCGAGATGCCGAGCAGCCCTCTTCAATATCGATACGCGTTCAACCTCTTCAGTCACAACACCGCCATTGCAGAAGACGGATACAACGACGAAGAGCGCAAAGTCATCGCCGAGAGTCGCAAGATTCTTGGCATGCCCGAGCTGAAAATCAACGTGACGTGCGTTCGAGTGCCCGTGCTCCGAGCCCACACCGAGACAGTCACCATTGAGTTCGCCGATGTTGCCCCGTCTATCGAATCTGTGCGAGCCGCTCTGGAAAAAGCCCCTGGAGTGCGAGTCATCGACGACCGGGAGAACAACCGATTCCCAACCCCCCATGACGCGAGCGGGCAGGGAGATATCCTCGTTGGTCGACTGCGCCAAGACGTGAGCAACCCGAACGCGATCAGCATGTTGATCGCGGGTGATCAGCTTCTAAAAGGCGCCGCGCTCAATGCGGTGCAACTCGCAGAACTGGCTCTCGCGCGATAAATGAAAAAACCGGGGTGATTCCATGAACCACCCCGGTTTTTGTCTAGTTATGCCAACTTGGCAGCGATTGCGGAGCCCATCTCGACGGTGGAGATCAACTTCGTCCCCTTTTCGAAGATATCGGCGGTGCGTAGACCTTCACCGAGCACCTGTTCCACGGCTGCCTCGACTCGGTCTGCGTTTGCCGAGTCGTTAAAGGTGTAGCGAAGCATCATCGCGCCGGAAAGGATGGCCGCGATTGGGTTGGCTCGACCTTGACCCGCGATATCCGGGGCGCTCCCGTGAACGGGCTCATACAGGCCGAACGGCTTACCGTTGCGCGGGTTGCCAAGCGATGCGCTCGGAAGCAATCCGAGACTGCCCGTGATCATCGATGCTTCATCCGATAGAACGTCTCCGAACATATTCTCGGTAAGAATCACGTCGAACTGCTTCGGGTCTCGAACCAACTGCATGGCACAGTTGTCGATCAGCATGTGCGTCACCTTGACATCTTTATTCGCGCCTGCCATCTCCGTGACAACCTCGCGCCAGAGTCGGCTGGTTTCAAGGACGTTTGCCTTGTCCACGCTCACGATCTCGCGCTTTCGGGCTCGTGCAATGGAGAAGGCTCGCTCGGTGATTCGCTCAATCTCGCTGCGCGAGTAGATGCAGGTGTCCACGGCCACGGTTCCGTTTTCACGACGCTCTCGGGGTTCTCCAAAGTAGATTCCACCTGTAAGCTCGCGAACGACCACAAGGTCGATGAGGCCGTGATCGCCCTTGAGTGGGCTGGCGTTGAGGAGAGGGGGCAGAGTCTTCGCGGGTCGGACGTTCGCGAAGAGTTCAAGCTCTCGTCGTAGGGCCAAAAGAGCGCCGATCTCTGGTCGAAGGGATGGCGGTTGGATGTTGTCGTACTTGGGCCCACCCACGGCTCCCATAAGGATGGCGTCCGCGGTTCGACAGAGGTCGAGAGTTTCGTTTGGAAGCGGCGTTCCGGTTTTCTCCCAGGCGATACCGCCTACAAGGGCTTCTTGGAAGTCGTAGTCTCCACCACACGCTTTCAGAACTCGTACCGCTTCTGCGGTGACTTCAGGGCCAATGCCGTCTCCGGGCAACACTGCAACTTTGAACGCCATGTTGATTCGGATTATGAAAGAAAAGACGCGTGCTCGCGCGCGAATCGTCAGAAGTCATGAGCTCTCCACAAAAGCGTGACGATAATGATGGCAATGACTTTATGGACGCTCGGAACGGTTACCGGTGCATTTTTAGGCGTCGGGGCAACCACTCCAGCCCCTGCCGAGCGACCACCTTTTCCCACGGAATTTGGCGTGAACATCCATTTCACGCAGCCCGCGGCGGGTGAAGTGGACCTCCTGAAGAACATGGGCTGTCAGGTTGTTCGAATGGACTTCGCTTGGTCAACAATCGAAACCGAAAAAGGGAAGTACAACTTTCGAGCCTACGACGGACTGGTAGCTGAACTTGAGCGGGCCAAGCTTCGCCCCTACTTCATTCTCGATTACGGCAACGCTTACTACCAAAAGGGCGGGTTGACAGATCCCTTAGCTCAAGACGCCTTCGCCAAGTTTGCGGGTGCGGCGGTGAAGCACTTTAAGGGGAAGGGGATCATCTGGGAGATCTGGAACGAACCCAACATCTTGCCGTTTTGGACTCCAACGCCCGATGTTCAGGCATACATTCAGTTAGCCAAGAAAACGGTCAAGGAGATTCGCAGTAGCGATCCTGCTGCCTGGGTGGTCGGTCCGGCGACGAGCGGGTTTGATTGGGAATTCCTGGAGGCGGTTTTTGCGTCGGGGCTCCTTGAAGATCTCGATGCCGTTTCGGTACACCCTTACCGCCCTGGTTCTCCCGG
>CAZAVC010000358.1:0-2873 GCA_964488265.1 uncultured Fimbriimonas sp. | reverse complement strand
GGGTTTGGTACTTAGAGCAAACGCCCGCTCAGATTAAGGCCGACGAGCGCACCTACCGGGAAGAGCGCATCCATTCGATTCAGTACCTGCTCGATCACAATCGCAAAAAGCTTCAGGGACTGAAGCCGTTCGATAGAAACCATGCGCGAAAGCTGTACGAGGAGATGCGAGATTTCGCCAAGCTGTACGGCGCTAACGATGGCGAACGGGTTTCTAAACGGGTGAACGAACTGGAGCAGGAGTCGCCCGCTTCGCGGTTAAATCGGCGCTTTCTTCTTGCCCTGAACGCAGAAACTCTTGCCTCGGTGAACCCCGGCGACCGTAAGGTCTTTTCCACTCAACCAACCCCGATGCAGTCCCCCATGCCGGGCGAGATCGCCAAGCCGGTAGCCCAGTTCGTGGAAGAGCAGAACATCTGGGCAGAGGTCACGGGCGAGAGACCCGTAGCCGGTGACGATGGCAACGGTCTGGGTATCGAATTCGGAGCCAGTGTAGAACCCGTCCAAGGGGAAATCGGCACCGTTTTGCTCACCGTGGACGGTTATCGCGACGACTCGTTCGGCTTTCGCCTTTCCGTTTTCGATCGCAAGGGGTTGTCTATTTTAGAAGCGGAAAGTTCGTCTTGGGACACCTTGGATGAACCGGATTTTCCGACCCTCTACGACTCATCGAGTAGCCCAAATGGGGCCGTACCGGATGTGGTTAAAGAACTTCAACCCGAGTCGAGAGTGCTTCTAAACCTCCTCTCTGTGGTCAAACAGAAGTCCGATCGCTGGAAAGAGGTGACCGACTCCATGCTTGCTCTTTGGCGGAAGCCGACTCAGCGCGACCCGCTGGCTTACTACGTCGGAAGCTTTCTAGCGAAAGAGGCCCGCGTGCTCAAAAAGTCGCTGGTGGCGGTAGTTCCAGACGGCTTTATGGAGCGGTTCGATTACGGCTACATAGGGGAGATTCAAAAGTATCAGCAGCGCTCACCCAAGCTCAATTGGCTCTTGGATGCCCAAGTTGCGGAAGAGCCGAACTGGCTGATTCTTACGCCGGTGAACCCGTTAAGACACCGAAAAGACTATCAAGATCGATCCACGCTTGAACTCGAACTGGCGATGGGGACTCGGCTCGATCCCCCTTCTCTTGAGGAAGAGGCCGAGCTTGCGCTTCTGAAGGGACCTAGGGGAGAGCTTGGGTTCTTTATGCCCCTGAGCTATACGCTTCGGGCAAACCCGTTTCATTCTGGTAACCAGGGAAGTCACTTAAGGGTTTACGCCGCCATGTCTCAGCCGGGCCGAGCTGCGGCGATGCAAAAGGGTGGGGTGCCCCTTAGCCGATTGCCGAAAGCGGTTTTAGACGAAGTCCACCGGATAGCGTACTTTGGCGAACCCTTCTCGATTTTTATGCAGGGGCCGGGCGGGGATCCGAACAAAGACGAGTTCCGAGAACCCGATCCGAAGATGGAGGCGTTCTGGAACGGCATCTTGCGCGAACCCACGGTGCTTCTTCCGAAAGGAATCCCCCTCAACACCACGATTTCTTTTGAGGTCGAGACGAGCTACCTTGTTCAAACGGGGCCCAATCCCAACGGAGCGCTTCCTAAACAAGGCGATTTGGTGGGCGCTAATGAGCTTGGAGAACGAGCCTACATGATGGCAAATCCTAAGCTCTTTCCCTGGATCTCCGACAGCACGCTTAGCTTAAACACCTCGCGCATGCGGCTCATTTTGTCGCGGACGATCAAGATCACCTACAACTTTCAGAACGGCTTCCGCACGGTTGGGTCGTTGGAAGAACTGCGACCCCTAGCCAACAAAACGTTCACGCTGGAGAGCATTCCCCCGGAGATCAAGGAAGAGTTCGTGAATGCTCAGAAAGAGCTGGAGCAGAGGATGAAGAACCGAAAACCCGGGTCTTTAGCCCGAAAAAATAGCAGTTTGGTGGCGGTTCACGGGTCTCAGTTGCAAAAAGACATACAATAGGCGGTCCTCTAAACAACGAGGCGTCCCTTGAACTCTGTTCAAGGGGGCGGATGATTATGATGAAATGGGGTTACGCAGCAATCGCGCTCGCAATGACGAGCGTCTCTCTGGCTCAAACGGGCTCAACGGCCGTTAGCGGTCAAGCCAACATTTTTGGTTACGGAGTTTCAACACCCGCACCTGCAGGCGGCGGTGGCGGAGTTTTGGCTCCCGTCGTTACGCTCGATGCGGGAGTAGGACGGATTCTTACCGTTGCCGGCACCGGCCGAGTCGCCTACTTCAACGGTGCATCGCCCATCGGCCCCGATGGCGAAACTTACGCATCGACGATCATTGGAACCGGACCCATCTCGGGCGTTGGACCTCTCTCCATTCGCGGCGGCATTTTCGGCGTGTTCGTTGAGGACGGCGATATTTCCGGACTCACCGCTCCTGCCAACTTTGCCCAGGGTTCGCTTTCGGCGGCAAGCTACGCGCCAGGCCTTCGCCAGGTGTTCTTTATCGGCGACGGTTATTCGGATGCGGGCCAGACCATGCAGCAAGAGTTTCTGGTACCAGACGGTGCCGCGAAGCTAGTGTTCGGTGTCACCGATGCCTTCGACTGGAACGGCGATATTGGGTTCTATGGCGATAACAGCGGCGATTACGGCGTGGACTACAAGGTTACGGGAGTTGTTCCGGAGCCTGCTTCCATGATCGCACTCGGCATCGGCGCGCTGGCTTTGGTTCGTCGCCGCCGCGCTTCCAAGTAAGCAGCGATCGTTCTTGATAAGAAGCCGACCCGGTTGTCCGGGTCGGCTTTTTTGGTTCACTCCGGCTTGTTCAACCACAGATCGCGCCAGCGATGACGGAGTTTTCTTTAACATTCTTGGTTACTTAAGACTGCATGAGATACGATAATCC
>CAZAVC010000357.1:0-2899 GCA_964488265.1 uncultured Fimbriimonas sp. | reverse complement strand
TCAAGCGTCGTGTATAGGTAGCGAACGCTTGTTTCAAGGGCCCCGTTTCACAAACAATGATAGGGTCCACGATCTTGGCAACCCGGTAAACCCATGTACGCGCTCAATTTTTACTCCGACATCTACGCCGATATTCTTCTCACGAACCGGAAGACGGTCACCATCCGGCTCGGCGATAAGTCGGACAAGTACAAGACGGGCATGGTCGTGTGGGTCACCGTGGGGCCCCGATTCGGTCGACGGCAGAAGCTGTACTCCGCCTTGGTCGATCGGGTGGAGGTGAAGCTCATCTCCGAACTTTCCCCCCGAGACATTGAGCGAGAGAACCCCGAGTTTCGCAGCACCGACGACGTGTTGGCGCTCATGGGTCGCATTTACGGCGATCTGATCACGCCCAACCACACCGTAACCGTGATCTACTTCAGCCGCATCGACGAGTAACCCAACCTCTCGCATCAAGGCTGTGCGTCGACAAGGGTTAGGCGGCGGACCGAAGTTTTGAACCGAGGTCGTATTCGAAAAGGATCGCGTCGCCTGGGTCCAGCGGTCTGGAGATCAGGTAGCCCTGAACCATGTCGATGCCCATGTAGTAGAGCATGCGCAGTTGGTCTTCGGTCTCGACGCCTTCGGCAATGATGCTCGCGCCGATGGCGTCGCCCAGCGTTCGGACTGCACGGATTACCTCCATGCTTCGACCGCCTGCCGTTAAGTCGTCGACAAACGACTTATCGATCTTGATGACGTTGAGCGGGAAGTGATCCAAGTCGGCGAGCGAGGTGTAACCCGTGCCAAAGTCGTCTAGATCAATGTGGAACCCGGCGTCTCTTAGCTGCGTCAAGGTGTTGGTCGCCGTCTCCGTATTCGCCATCAAGGCGCTTTCGGTGACTTCCAGGTGGATGCAGCTTGGATCGATGCCCATGCCTCGCACGAGATGTTCGACCCTTTCGGCGAACATGGGCAGCATTAGTTGCTTACGGGAGACGTTGATGCTCACCGAAATGTTCTTTTCCGGTTGGACGGCTTGCCACTCCAGGAGCTGGCGGCAAACTTCCTCCATCACCCAATCGCCGACTCCGATGATGAGTCCGCTTTCTTCGGCAATCGGAATGAAATCGGCCGGAGAAACAAACCCACGTGTGGGTGAATTCCATCGGATAAGGGCTTCGAAGGAGGCAATGTTGCCCTCGGCCAAAGACATGATCGGCTGGTACTTCATAGAGAACTCGCCGAAGTAGAGCGCCCGCCGCAAATCCTGCTCCAGTTCCAGACGATGGTGCACTTGGGTGCGCAGACTTTCATCAAACAACGCAACTCGGTTCTTGCCATTGGATTTGGCGGTGTACATGGCTAAGTCGGCGTCCGCAAGGGCGCCTTCCGTCCCCTTTGAGTAATCCAACTGAGCGTCTGTAACAATGCCAATGCTTGCGGTGGCGTAAAGCGTGTTGCCTTGTACGTCGATGGGAGCGCTGAGCACTTCCAGAATGAGTTCGCTGAGTTCTAGGGCTTTGGCTTGGTCACAGTTATCAACCAAGATGACGAACTCGTCGCCCGCCAAACGCGACACCATGTTGTAGCCGCCATCTGCCTTCGCCAAACCGGCGATGAGATCGCGTAGTCGGCGACCGACCGCGATGAGAAAGGCATCGCCAACCTCATGACCCAGGCTATCATTGATCACCTTAAACCGGTCGAAGTCTAGAAACATGAGGGCAAACGGAACCGGCTTGCTGCCCGTGTTTCTGTCGATGACACTCTCCAACGATTGGTAGAGCGAATCTCGGTTGGGCAACCCGGTCAGTCTGTCGGTTGTGGCCGCTTCCCGAAGCGCTTCTTCGGCCAGTTTGCGAGGGTGAATATCCGAAATGGAGCCTACGAATCGCTTAGCCTTACCATCTGTACGTAAGCAGATGCCGCGCACATGCACCCATCGATAGAAGCCGTTGCCGTGGAGAATTCGATGCTCGATATCGAGAAGGTTGATATCTCCAGAAAGGCACGCGCCGATCTCCTTGACTAACGAAGGGGCGTCCTCGGGGTGAGTTCGATCCAGCCAAACATCCGGTCCGGCCGATTCCGACATCTCGGGAAGGCACATGATCTCCCGCCATCTTTGCGAGTAGAGCACGGTTCCGTTTTCGATATCCCAGTCCCAAACGCCATCGTTAGACCCGGCAAGTGCCAGTCGGTAACGCTCTTCGGTTTCGTTCAAAGAACGCTGGATTTGAACTTTCTCGGTGATATCGAAGTTCAGCCCAACTACGCGCTCGGCGGCCCCTTTCCGATCTCGAACGATGACGGCGTCAACCGTGATATGTCGTTCCCCTAACGTTGGATGGTTGATGCGATAGACATCATGGATCTCCGTTCCATTGGCGATCGCTTCGTCGAGAATTTTCGAAATTCGCTCGCCTTCTCCAGGAGCGCAACAAGCCGACCAGTCATCGTAACCGTGATTGAAGTTATTGGGATCGACACCAAAGATGCGGAACATCTCCGAATCCCAGTCGAGGCGGTTGGAGACGACATTCCAATCCCATACGCCCACATCGAGCGTTCGCTGGACAAGCGAGAACCGCTCGCCTAGCTCGCGAATGCGTTCTTCGATTCGACGCTTTTCGGAGACGTCGCTCAAGAAGCCGAAAACGGACAAGTCGCCGCTGGGATCGCGTTCAAAGGAGGTGCGAACCGAGAGCCTTTGTTTGCCCTTTGTGGGGTGAAGTATCTCGAACTCGTACTCGAGCCCTCGCTGATGAAAAGCATCGGATCCCCACCCCTCGCCAATGCCTTCGATCTGGTCGCCCAATTCGCCCAGTTTTTGCGTCCAGAGAGAGAAATCGGCTTGAAGGTCATTAGGGCTCACACCAAGCAGTTCGGTGACGAGAGGGGACACGAATACGGT